>JBJYXQ010000333.1:0-4384 GCA_046260035.1 Anaerolineae bacterium | reverse complement strand
ACCTGGCGGAGAAAACCGGCATCAGCGGGAAGCTCGTCCTTAAATGGGTGAACCGCGCCGACCTTTTCCGCGTCAAGGGGATTGGCGAGGAATATGCTGATTTGCTAGAGGTCGCGGGAGTCGACACGGTTCCCGAGCTAGCGCAGCGCAATGCCGAAAATCTTTACAACAAGATGACCGAGGTAAACAAGGAGCGCAAGCTGGCACGCCGGCTACCCTCACAGGCTCAGGTAGCCGAGTGGATCGATCAGGCCAAAGCGTTGCCGCGTGTATTAACTTACTGAGCCTAACAACATCAACTCCCCAACCCATTAAGGTTGGGGAGTTTTCATTGGTGGCAGTCCATTTTCCTGCTGTCCATCGGGCGATGGCCAGTATTGTTGCACACGGTGAGCCATTTCTGTCACTTTGTTGATAAAATCGCTCTTGTCGCGCGTGTAAGCCTCGCGATCGTCGGCATGTTTTCTGCCCAGCTCAAGCTTCAGTCTTTCATACGCCTCGGCGACTTCAGGATGGCGGGAGAGGTACTCCTGAAACAAAATATGGTCGAACCAATATGAGCTGTTCCATTCGACCAGATGGAGATGATGCGTCGTCAGGTCACCACTCTTCTTCCTGAAGAAGTGCCAGCCGGAGATGGCCTGTTCACCTTCGTAAATATACCCCAAGGCTGACAGTGGCGCCTCGCAATCGTGAACGTCTTCGATGCTCGCCAGCCCGACCATGATGTCGAGGATGGGTTTGGCGTAGATACCCGGAATGGCCGTGCTACCGATGTGGCGAATCTCCTTGATGTGTGACCCCAACGCTGCGTACAAGCGCTGGCACTCTTCATCGAAGTAGGTCAACCATAACGGATTGTGTGGAACAAGCCGCACTTTCCCTTCCATAACGCCCAATGCGCATGTGCCGGCAAGCTCCTGCGAAACGTCAGTTTCCGCTGCCGGCAGAGAAAGATCCGCGTTAATCGTTGGTGCGTGTTTCATCGCTTGAAATCGATATATGTGTGCGCCTCCCACATTACATTTTGATGCGCACAAAGCCTTTGTCCCTATTGTACCCATATCTAACAAGGCAACTATAACAATTCCGAAAATGTTCGGTTAATGAAACACAACAAAAACAGACCTGAAGAGCTCCATCAGGTCCGCGAGGATGACACTTTATGATTGCGAGGGAAGCTGTAAAGTGAACGTAGAGCCAACACCACGCTGGCTTTCGAACCAGAGTTGCCCATCCTGCTGTTCGATGAGACGCTTGGAGAGATGCAGAGCCAGTCCATTGCCGGGGATCTGACGCGTCTCTTCATCCGAGGCACGGAAGAACATCTCGAAAACGCGGTATTGCTCCTCCGGCAGAATGCCGATGCCGTTGTCACGCACAGCAATACGTACGGCAGACGCATCGGTCGCACGTTCAGCGGTGATGGTGATGGCGCCGCCTTCCGGAGTATAGAGATGGGCGTTGCTAAGCAGATTTCCCAATACTTGCACAAAACGATCGTGGTCACACCAAAGTGCGGGCAAATCATCGGGAATAGCTCGGGTGATGGTCTGAGCCTTCTGGGCGATGGCGTTCTCCAAGGGATGTAAAGCCTCGTTGAGCGCCGCATTGAGTGCGACGGCAGTCAGCGTGAACTTCAGAACCTGCCCTTCCAGCTTGTTGATATCGCCGAGGTCGGCGACCATGCGCGCCATGCGTTCCACATTGGAGCGCACTGTTTGGAGGAAGTTCGTCTGCGCTTCGTTGAGCGGTCCCACAATGCCTTTGAGCAACAGATCGGTGTAGCCCTTGATGGACGTCATCGGCACGCGCAACTCATGCGTCACCAGGGAGACAAACTGTTGCCGGGCACGTTGAGCTTCAGCAAGTGCGGTTTCGGCCTCCTGACGCGCCTGCTGCTCACGCACTAAAGCTTCTGTCAACGCACGCATTTCTTCATCCGGTGCAGACATAACGCCCTCCTGAAAATGACTGCAGGTTACGAGAATCCGTTGACAATGATTGTATGCGATTTTCGCAAGAGGGCAATAAATCACAATGCGGGAGTAAGCAGAATGACCCCTACGATAACGCCGCTGCCCAACAACGCTCCGGCGATAGTC
The DNA here is from genome assembly GCA_046260035.1 of Anaerolineae bacterium. GTDB lineage: Bacteria > Chloroflexota > Anaerolineae > B4-G1 > SLSP01 > DSWT01. The sequence continues at coordinate 2,279 of JBJYXQ010000333.1, read as the reverse complement.
TGGCCGAGGGTGTGCCGGCGTAGCTTAACACGCGACCAGGCGATCAACGGAATGCTGATCACTAGCGGCGCGGCAGCAAGGCCGAACACGTGCAAAATGAGCACTGTCACACCGGCAGCGGAAGAGGTGTGCGCGCTGATCTTCCAGCGCAGCGTAATCGCGAAGACGATGAGCCACTGCACAAAGCCCGCACCCGCCATCATTTTGAATAACACCGGCGCATGACCGATCTGCATCACGAGCCAACTCACGCCAAACCCGGCGATGGTAACCAGTAGAGAACCTTTGCGCTGCTCACGAAGCTGTACATCCAGATCGGTGACGCGCCCGTGACGCACCTGCCAGATCAAAAACAGCATCGGGGCAACCATCGCCATAACCACGTAGACGCCAAACCACAGCCATACCCCGGGCACAGTCATACTGGCGGCAATAAAGATCAACCCCAACAGCCCCATCACGGGTGGGCTGCCCAATTGCGAGATACCATACGCCAGATATTCGCCGCGCGTACTTGGCTTGAGCACGGCATCTAGCGTAGTTGCCAGCGACGGCGTCACCAGCGACGTATGCTGCTGCGGGCGACGCTCCTTCTTCATCATAGCGTATTCCTCCAATCAGGTTACAATAACAGTCTCAGCAACTTACTGACCCGAACATATTTTGGTAAGCTTTCTACGCCTACAAAGCACCGACATAGCTTTAGTTTTTCATATTCAGGTCAGCAATCTACATTATACCAGAATTGGGGGCGAGCCTATGGAAGCGACAAGCGGAAAAGTAATCTTGGTAACCGGCGCCTCGTCGGGGATTGGGCGCGCGTGCGCGATGGCATTGGCACGGCAGGGACACTGCGTCTACGGGACGAGCCGATTACCGCGGAGCGCGGACAGTGACTTCACTATGCTCCCCATGGACGTGACCGACGCGACGACGGTGCAGGCGGCAGTGCAAACCCTCCTCGAACGCGAAGGCCACATCGACGTTGTGGTGAACAACGCTGGCATCGGCTATGGTGGGGCGGTCGAGGATACCGCCATTGAGGAAGCGCAAGCTACGTTCGAGACCAACTTCTTCGGCGCACTGCGCGTTTGCCACGCTGTACTGCCGGCAATGCGAGCGCAAGGGAGCGGAATAATCATCAACATTAGCTCCATCGGCGGAATGATCAGCTTGCCATTCCAGGGACTCTACAGCGCCAGCAAGTACGCGCTCGAAGCCATGAGCGAGGCATTGCGCATGGAAGTGAAGCGCTTTGGCATCCACGTGGTCCTTGTGGAGCCCGGCGATACCAGCACGCAGTTCACCGCCAACCGTCGTAGCGCCCGCGGCGCGGAAGAAAACCCCGTCTACCGCGAGGTATACCGGGGCACGCTAGCTCGGATCGAGGCGGACGAGCGCAATGGCGCCGCACCGGAGACCATCGCCCGTACCGTGCTGCGGATTGTGGCATCGCCACGCCCCAAGGTGCGCTACATCGTCGGACCGTTTTACCAGAAGCTTGCGGTCTTGGTGAAACGCCTCATTCCGTCCGGATTATTTGAACGGATCATTATGATGACTTATGGGATCAAATAGGCATCGCAACCCTGTTGCACGCCATCGCGTACTATCCATAGAAGCTGTGTGAAAGGAGAAGAAAAAATGAAACGGAGCATCATTTGGGGTATCGCATTGATGATTATGGCAACGAGCCTGGCGTGTACGATCACGATTCCGAGTATAAATATCGACATCGACATGGAAAAGGTTGATGGTTCTGGAAATGTGATCGAAGAAACCCGTGATGTGCGTGACTTCAACCGCGTGCGCCTGACGGGATTTGGTCGTCTTCACATTGAACGCGGGGAGACGGAATCGCTGCGCATCGAGGCCGAGGACAATTTTATGCAGTACATCACGACCGAGGTCAAGGACGGTGAACTTGACATCCGGTGGCAAAAGAATATCCTGGCGACCAATCACGAGCCGATCAACTTCTACCTGACCGTGAAGACACTGGATACGATCACGTTGGACGGCGCTGGTGACATCGAAGCACCGGGCATGCAGGCGGAGACGTTCACCGTGAACGCAAATGGCGCGGGCAACTTTGAGTTATCAGATATGGAAGCAAGTTCGCTCGTGGTAACGATATCCGGTGCGGGCAACGTGACGGTGACAGGCGAGGCAACGACGCAGACTGTGAAAATCAACGGTCTGGGAAACTATCAAGCCCGTGACCTGTGGAGTTCGGCAGCCGAGGTTACGATCAACGCCGCTGGTTCCGCCACGGTGCG
>JBJYXQ010000332.1:4395-5658 GCA_046260035.1 Anaerolineae bacterium | reverse complement strand
AATCAGTCGTTGTCCGCCCGGTTATCACATCACTTGATGAAAAGGTGGAAACCACCCTGCCGTTGCGCACGCTGCACGCTGTCACCGGCACAGCCATGCTCGATCTGGCGATCACTGAGACGCTCGCTGCGGGCGACTACGTCCTCCACGTGACCTTGGCGGATCTCGACGGTCATATGCTGGATACCGAAGTGACCGAGTTCACGGTGGGGGTCGCCGAGGGGGAGGTGACGAGCCTCACTGCCGAACCGACGCTGTTTGTGCCGGGAGATGATATAGATATCGCCATGACGTTCCATAACACCGGCGATGTGACGCTGGATGGCGTGGCTGTCATTCGCGTGCAGAGCAGCGACGGTGTGACACAGACGGCTGAGTTCACCCACACGCTCAGCGCACTCGCGCCCGGCGCCACGGTGAATTTCAACGACGTGTGGGATTCCACCGGTGCACTCAGCGAGACCTACCGCGTGTTGGGGTACGTCAAGTACAACCTGGGCGTCTCCACCCCGCAGGAGGTTATGCTGAGTACGCGTGTCCACATCTACTTGCCGCTGGTGTTGCGCAATCACTGACGTGTGTTACAGGGTGTTTGCGTTTGCGGACGCCGTCCGCAAACGCAAACATCCACAATTTCCTCTTGTCATTCAGTTGTTGCCGCGATTTTCAAATCGCGTTTCGTGAAGCTTGCGCCGGATCATAATCCGGCGCAACGGGGACGGCGGATTGTGATCCGCCTTAAGCGTTGAAATAAGGTTTTTTCGTAGGAGGTACCATGAGCAATGAAGCGTTGATCAAAAATCTTACAAAAGTGGGATGGAAAGACTTTTCCCCCGATGAGTTTCTGGGCGTCGCCTTCGACCAGGTCGGCAAGGCAAAAGTCGCCCGCAACAACTGGTTCGTTTTGTTGAAATCGGTTCCCACGCTGGACGCTGCCGGGCTTGAGGCCTGGAGCGACCATTACGCGCATTTTATGAAAAAATCACAGGCCGGTATGTTCACCTCGGGCAAATACTTCATCTTGATTCTGCTGGCCGGCTCTGTGACCGCCGATGCAGCGGAGCGACTGGGGCAGGAGCCACTGCCCGGCTTCCTGGAATTATCCGATGAGATCACCCGTGGTGGGGGATATACGTTACTGGTTATCAAGGATCGGAAACGTATTCTGATGCCCAAGAAGATTGTGCTCTGGAATGCATTGCGCGCTACCGAATTCGCCCAGAAGACGCATCAGGCGGTGGTGGATTACCTCAACAGCCTGAC
>JBJYXQ010000332.1:0-4295 GCA_046260035.1 Anaerolineae bacterium | reverse complement strand
CGCGGAGTGGGCGGGAAAAGCAATCGCGCAGATTCAGGGGGAGTAATCGCGTCTCGATGATGATGACCACAGAGACACAGAGTTCACTGCGTTTTTGTGCGTTGCTAGCAACGCCGTTCTCTGTGCTCTCCGTGTCTCTGTGGTGAATCACACCACTTAAACTTCAACTTACTGTGTCGTCTGTAGAGGCTCGTGGATCCCGTCCGGGTTGAATGAAACGTTGGTGCGGCCAACCGTCACGACGCTTCGCTTAGGCGTGTTCGGAAAAGGTGAGGGCTTGACAACCACGGTCGCCGTCCCGGCGACAATCTGTTCGCAGGCCGTGATCGCGTCGGGAAGAACGTCCTCTCCCAGTGGCTTTCCCAGGGGACGGAAATCATAGTGACCGTTGTAGTAACTGTCGTACTGGTCATGCATACTGCGCAGACGCTTCAAGTAAAATAATGCCTTTTCGATTGAGGTGAATCTGGGCGTACCCGGTGCTCCACCGCCGAGGCCGAGGTTGCAGTTGCACGCATCGCCGAGGAAGAGGATGCGGCTGTTTTCATCCAGGAAACAGATGGAACCGGTCGTATGACCGGGGCAGGCAGTCACCGTCACGTTGCGGTCGCCCAAATCGATGACCTGTCCATCCTCCAGAGGATACAGCGGAGGTTGTGGCCCCCATTCGGTCACATCCACGTCCAGGTTATAAGGATACTCCCCCTTTTCGCGTTCGGCAATCATTTTGATGTACCAGATGCGTCCCTCGATGCTGAGACCGATACCCCCGCCGGTTGAGAAGTCGGCCATATCCTTGGGATGAATGTAGGCGTTATCGAAAGCGCCGGCGCCTCCGACGTGATCCACGTGGTTGTGGGTGTAGCAGACCATCAGGGGCTTGTCCGTCAGTTTTCGAATGAAGCCTTTCAGATCGCCGATGCCAATCCCGGTGTCGATGACCATCGCTTTTTCGGTGCCGATGATCAGAAACATCGAGGCGCAGTCAAATTCACCGATTTCATAGGTGTCGGGGGCAATCTCGGCGTAAGGGAAAGCTTGTGTCTTCATCGTGGCATTCTCCTTCTCTATGGTTTCGATTTTCTCCTCTCCGCGCTAGCGAGGATGGACACAGTTTAGCATGAGCTGTGAAGGTTACAAAAATCCTGATTGCTATGCACAATTCCAATTTGGGGTAGACTATCGGCATAGAGTATGGAAGGATATTAAGTAGGGGATTTTCCATACTTCCTACTTCGTACTCCAAATTATCGGAGGCGCATACTTTGCTAATCTACACCATCGTCCTCGGGGAGATTATCCCGAAGCAGCTTTCGCTTTTTTAGTCTTGGGATTATCAGTCTGATGCTCTTGTAGTCGTCAGTCTAATACCGCAAGGCGTAAGTGTCTTCCCGGACAGTGATGCTCAGAGGGGATCGTTAGATCCCCGATTTCTGCACATGGCCGGGGATCTGGCGATCCCCTTGAAGCTGTAGACCAAAGGACTTTATATGACTCTTTACACCATCGGCTACAAAGGAAAATCACTAGAAACCTTCATCAACCAACTGCGCGCGGTGGGGGTGGACGCCGTGATCGACATCCGCCTGCGCAATACATCGCATCTGGCAGGCTATACCAAGCGCGACAACTTCGCGTTTCTACTGCAAGAGGGCTTCGGCATTGCCTACGAACACCATCCTGAACTCGCGCCTACGCTCGAAATCCGCGAAGCATATCTGGCCGATAGCGATTGGTCGGCCTACGAGGCGCAGTTTCTCCCGCTCCTGGCCACTCGCCATGCCGCTGCTGTAGGACAGGACATCCTTGCGCGTTTCCGATCGCCGTGCCTGCTCTGCGCCGAATCGGCAGCGGAGCACTGCCACCGTCGTCTCGTTGCCGAATACTGGGCCGCCCACCTGCCGGACGTGACCGTCATTCACCTGTGAAGAATCTATTTGATAGGATGAACCGGATTTTCAGGATAGGATCTGCTTGTGTCGGGGTGTTTTCATCCCGTCAATCCTGCCCAAAAACAGGAGGTCTATGACTGACGCATCCCCTTCTATTCTTGCCGGACTCGGCCTGACGCCCGCGCAGACGCCCGAACTGCGCAGCAACGACCGCAGCCGCCTGCTCAATTTCTTGCTGCGCTGGGATTATATCGCCGAGTTGCACGCCTGTCTGGATGAGATCATTCCCCGCAACAAGCCGCTCGTCTCGCTGATGGATCTGCGGGTGCAGGCGTTTCTGGTCGAAGACCGGCCCGCAGAGGCGTTGTCGCTGATGCAGGAACGCTTCACCGTGCAGCGTAAGCCTTCTTTCACCGCCCAATCGCTCCTGGCGCGGGTGCACCTGGCGTCGGGGGATGCTGACACAGCGCACAACATCGCGCAGCAGGCGGTCGAGACCGGGCCGGACAGCCTCACCGCGTGGAATTTGCTCGGCGAAGTGGAAATGGCACGCGGCGACGTCGCCGCGGCGCTGGTCGCATATCGTCACATCGGCGAGCGTTTTCCGGACAACCGCACGTATTTGCTCGGGCTCGTCGACGTCTACCGCGCGCGCGGCGATTGGGTCACGGCGACGGCCTACGCGGTGCGCGCTCTGCGCGTCGCCGAGGAGACGGAGACCTCCCTCACCGTTTCACAACTGCGCCACCTGCTGGAGTACTTCCGCGCCAGTGACGACGCCACTCGCGTTGCCGACGTCGAGGCCGAATTGGAACGTCTCTACGATGCCGAACTCGCCACGCTTCGAGAAGCCCTCGCGAAGCGGTCCGGCGTGGCTCCTGCCCGCCATCGCGCCGCAGCCACCACGCCCGCACCTGCTGCGCCTCCCGCCGAATTCCTGCCCACGTATGATCAGGTCCCGGTCTCACAGGCAGAGCGCGACACGGTCTTGAGCGCCGTACAGCGCTTATTTGGCTTCGACAAGGTTTTGCCCGGCCAGATGGAGACCGTTGCCTGTGTGCTGCGCGGCGAGGACGTGCTGACGATTCTCCCGACCGGTGGCGGCAAGTCGCTCTGCTACCAATTGCCTGCGTTTTTAGCCGAATCCGGCATCATGCTTGTGATCTCGCCCCTCATCGCATTGATGAAAGACCAGGTCGATTCTCTGCCTGATGGCGTGCGCGCGCGCGCCACCACGATCAACAGCAGCCTCGACGGCGACGAGCTGCGCCGCCGTCTGGAACAGGTCGCGGCGGGTGGCTACAAGCTGGTCTACGCTGCGCCGGAACGTCTGCGCCAGCCGCCATTTTTGCATATTTTGCGCCAAGCGGGAATCAACCGTCTAGTGATCGATGAGGCGCACTGTGTCAGCGTGTGGGGCCACGACTTTCGCCCGGACTACCTCTACATCGCCACAGCGCGGGAAGCGCTGGGCAGCCCGCCATTGCTCGCGCTCACCGCCACCGCACCACCGCGCGTCCGCCGCGACATCATGCAGCGACTTGGCGAGATGCGCGTCATCGCGGGAGATGTCACGCGTCCCAACTTACGTCTCTCCGTTTTCTACGCTGCCAACAACGACGACAAGCTGCAACACCTGCTCGCATTTTGTAAGGGACAAACAGGCAGCGGTATTATCTACGCTGGGACGCGCGCCCGCTGCGAATCGCTGGCGGCGCTGTTGCGCCAGCAAGGGATGAACGCCGCGCACTACCACGCCGGTATCGACAACCGCGCCGAGGTGCAGGACGACTTTATGGCCGGGCGCACCGACATCGTCGTGGCGACGGTCGCGTTCGGGATGGGGATCGACAAACCCGACATCCGCTTCATCGTTCACTTCGTCCCGCCGAATTCGCTCGAAGCTTACTACCAGGAGGCCGGGCGTGCCGGACGCGATGGCCTGCCTGCCGAATGTTTGCTGATGTACGCGACCTCGGATCGCGCTACGCTGACCCGTCGGGCGAACCGGGATTTGTTGCCGGTGGAGTTCTTGCGCAGCGTCTACGCTGCCGTCCGACGCCGCCTGAACGGTCAGTCCGCTGGTCCCGTGGCGGCGGTAGATCTTGAGCGTGACCTCGCCGCTGACGAATTGCGCGTGCGTGTTGCGCTGAGTTTGTTGGAGCAGGCCGGTATGCTGCGTCGCGGGGCCGACCTGCCACGCAGCGCGTTGGTGCTGCTGAACCGCATCCCGGACGGCGGGTCACCGGACGGCCTCACCATATTTTGTCAGGCGACGCGCCTCAAGCCGGGGCAATCGCTCACGATCGACCTGTGCGAGGTGGCCCGGCAGCTTTCGCTTGACCCTGGCGACCTCGAGCCGCGTCTGCTGGCCTGGGCGGACGCCGGTTGGCTTGCATACTT
>JBJYXQ010000331.1:3570-5013 GCA_046260035.1 Anaerolineae bacterium | reverse complement strand
GGCGACCGCGTCGCCGCCGTCGCCGCTGAGACGCCGGAGATCGCGGCGCAGGCGGTGGAGCTCATTAAGGTGACATACGAAGTGCTGCCTCCCGTGCTCAATCTCGATGCCGCGATGGCTGAAGGTGCGCCGGTCATCCACGATCAGCCCGATTACGTCAACTTTGGCGATAGCGACCCGTCTAAGAACCTCGTCGCCAAGGTTAAGATCGACATCGGCGATGTAGATGCGGCGTGTGCAGAAGCCGACCACGTCTTCGAGACCGAGGTGGAGACGCAGAAGATGAAGCACGTGCCGCTGGAGCCGTGGGTCACGCTCACCTACTGGGATGAGGACGACCGCCTGGTTATGCTCACCTCCACACAGGTGCCGTTCCACGTCCGTCGCATCCTTGCGCCCGTACTTGGTCTCTCCGAGGGGCAGATCCGCGTGATCAAGCCGCGCATCGGCGCGGCCTTCGGTAACAAGCAGGAGATCTATGAGGACATCCCCGCGCATCTCACCATCGCCACGGGCCGACCGGTGCTGCTGGAATTGACCCGCGAGGAGCAGTTCGTCTATACGACCACCCGCCATCCGATGCGCGTGCGCTTCCGCGTGGGCGTGAAGGCCGACGGGACGATGATCGCCCAGGACATGCGCGCGTGGAGCGATACCGGCGCGTATGGCGGTCACGGCCTGACGGTCCTCGGCAATACGGGCCACAAGACGCTGCCGATCTACAACACGCCCAACGTCCGCTTCTGGGGTGAGACGTACTACACGACCCTGCCTCGCGCGGGCGCGTATCGCGGGTACGGCGTTACCCAGGGCGTCGTTGCCACCGAGACGCTCATCACCCGCATCGCCACAGAGATGGGGATGGATCCGCTTGCCTTCCGCTTGAACAATATCATCAAGCCGCACACCGAAAACATTATGAGCAAGGCGTGGAGCGAGGGGCGCGAGGCGCATGGTGAAATGATCGAGACGAATGCGCTGCGCGAAGCGGCGATCCAGGGCGCGGCGGCGGTGGGATGGGCGCAGAAGTACGGCAATTCCAACTGGCACACCGTGGTCGGCGCGCCACATTTGCGGCGCGGCATCGGTGTGGCCTTCCTGATGCAAGGCTCCGGCATTCCTAATCTCGATATGGCTGCTGCCAGCATCAAGATGAACGACGATGGTTCCTTCAACCTGATGATCGGCGCAACCGACCTGGGCACCGGCTCTGACACTGTCCTGGGCCAGATCGCCGCCGAGGTGCTCGGGTGCACACTGGATGCGCTTATTATTCGGTCGTCCGACACCGATGTGACGCCTTTTGACAAGGGCGCATATGCGTCGAGCACGACGTACATCAGCGGTGGGGCCGTGGCGCGCGCGGCGGAAGATGTCGCGCGGCAGATCAAGGCCGTCGCCGCCGATATGACCGGTATCCCCGCCGACGAAATCACGCTGCGC
>JBJYXQ010000331.1:0-3470 GCA_046260035.1 Anaerolineae bacterium | reverse complement strand
CCGCCGTTTGCGGCGCAGTTTGCCGAAGTGACCGTCGATACCGAGACCGGGCAGACGACGGTGGATAACTTGCTCATCGCGCTGGATTCCGGCACGATCGTCAACCCGCTCTCCGCTGGAGGCCAGGCCGATGGTGGCATGCACCAGGCACTCGGGTACGCGCTCACCGAAGAGTTGGTCTACGATGAGGATGGTCGCACGCTCAACCCGCGCCTCGACGACTACCGCGTTTTCCGCGCAGACGAAAGCCCGCCGATGGAGACGCTCTTCGTGCAGACGTTCGAGCCTTCGCACCCTGTCGGCGTCAAGTCTGTGGCCGAGATCGTCGTCAATGGCGTCGCACCGGCTGTTCTCAATGCCATTTACGACGCCACTGGCGTGATGATGACGCGTACGCCCGTCACGCCGGAGCGGTTGTGGCGCGCGCTGCGAGAATCTCAGGGGTAAACCCGAAGCAACATCATCGAAAAGCGGCGCACCAAGCGCCGCTTTTTTTACTGTCAGCAGATTGAGCGGATGAAGCAGATTTAAGATTTAATCTGCTCAATCTGCTAAATCTGCTGACGAAAAGACATAGATGCAATAAACGCATTTTGTGTTATGATGGTACGGATATTTTTGGTCGCCATCCCTGTCCAGCCCAGGGACACCCGACCGGTAAGCTAGAAGGAAAGGAGAAGACGCGATGGATTGGCATAATTACAATCCGCCGGATGATGCGCGGCGGATCCTCAAAACATGTCCCTCAATCATTATCGCCAGTTCGATCAACGAGCTGGTCAACATGGCCTGCGGTGGCTTGGGCAGTAACTACACCGAAGTAACCTACGACATACCAGACCACGGCACGGTTCTTGAGGCAACTGTCTCCCGTGTGCGAAACGGGGTCGCGGCCAACTATCCTGAGCCGTACATGCGCCGTCGCGACCCGGATTGTCTCGTTATCGCCGACAATAAGCCCACCGACAAACCTACGTTTAGAGAACGCTACGGCGAAGACTTTCAAGCGGTTCGTCAGGCCACATTTGAATGGCTACAAGACCAGCCGTTAGTGATGTTTGCTTTCACCTCTGGGCCGGAAGGCATGGGGAGCACTGCGCTCTGCATCGCGCCGGCGAATGCCGGTTTCTTTGCCCTGGCGTTGGCGCTGTTGCAGGGCATCATCCCTGCCGACGAGTTGCCCCCTGATTTTCACCCGGCCTCGATCATCTACGTCGCGCCGACCTTCCGCTACACCCATTTCGCCGGCAAGCAGGTCGTTGTCCACAACCGGATGGATGATCTCCACGAGATGTTCTCCTACAATCTCTATCCCGGACCGAGCGCCAAGAAGGGTGTATACGGGATGCTGATCACGCAGGGTGAACGTGAGGGATGGGTCACGACCCATTGCTCCGCCGTGCGCGTCGTCACACCCTACGACAACACCGTGGTCATTATGCATGAGGGCGCGAGCGGTGGTGGAAAAAGCGAGATGTTGGAGCAGGCTCACCGCGAGAATGACGGGCGGCTGCTGCTTGGTGAAAACACTGTCACCGGAGAAAAGCGCTATCTGGAAATTCCGCGCACCTGCGATCTGAACCCGGTCGCCGACGATATGGCGGTTTGTCATCCCTCCATCCAGAAAAATCATGGCCGGCTCGCTATCGCTGACGCCGAAGAAGCGTGGTTCGTGCGTGTCAATCACATCGACCATTACGGCACCGACGTCCACCTGGAGCGCCTGACCGCCGAAGCCACCGAGCCAATGCTATTCCTCAACATCGATGCGGTACCGCGCGGGCGGGCGCTCATCTGGGAGCACATCGCGGATGCGCCCGGCAAGCGCTGTCCCAATCCACGCGTCGTTATCCCGCGCTCTGTCGTGCCCGACATCGTCAACGAGCCGGTGCGGGTCGATATTCGCAGTTTTGGCGTGCGGACGCCCCCCTGCACCCGCGATAATCCTACATACGGCATCATCGGACTGTTTCAACTGCTGCCGCCTGCGCTGGCGTGGCTCTGGAGGCTTACTGCTCCGCGCGGTCACGAGAACCCGAGTATTACGGACAGCAACGGGATGAGCAGCGAGGGTGTCGGTTCGTACTGGCCTTTTGCCACGGGGCGCAAAGTGGATCAAGCCAACCTGCTGCTGGCGCAGTTCCGCGACAACACCCGCACGCGCTACATCCTCAGCCCGAGCCAGTACATCGGCGCGTGGCGTGTGGGATTCATGCCGCAGTGGGTGACCCGCGAGTACATGGCGCGACGCGGTGCGGCACCCTTTAAGCCTGAGCAATTGCGTCCCACGCGCTGTCCTCTGCTGGGCTATCGTCTGCACCATTTGCAAGTCGAAGGGCGCTTTGTGACCAACTACTTGACCAAAGTGGAGATTCAGCCAGAAGTGGGCGAAGAAGCCTACGACATCGGCGCAGGCATCCTGGTCGATTTCTTCCACAAATGTTTGAAGGAATTCGATATGCCCGATCTGCTGCCGTTGGGACGTCAGATTATTGAGTGTTGTTTTGATGGTGGTTCCGTTGCCGATTACGATGCGTTAATACCCTCTCATCCCGCAGATTGACGCTTGACTGACCCAAACGTATTTGGCTAGATGTTATGCACCTTTTTCCTCTCTTAGGGTAGGGGGGGCTTTCAAAGGGTTTTTGCTAGCGGCGCCGTCCGCTTGCAAAAACCCTTTACTTTTTTAATCCAATCGTAATTAGATTTTAACCTATCTCTCGCAAAGAATATCATATAATGAGAGTAGAGCACCTTACCTGGAGGGGATGTGCGCGGTTCTGTCATTCCCTCTGTCTTATTGTCGTATCGCCACGCCTCATTTGTATCGAGAACGGGAGGTAACAGAATGTTTAAAAAGGGTCTAACGCTTACCGGAACAGTTTTATTGTCCACTGCCGTATTACTCGCTTTGTTCATTCTCCTTTCATCACCTGAAACTGTCATTCAGGCTGCACTTCCATCCGAATGCATCACTGTCAACCACGATATCACCGCCAATACGACATGGGATGCTCCATGTTATCATATTATGACGACGACAGTCACGGTCATTCCTGGTGCGGTGCTCACGATTACACCCTCGCCCACGGGCACAGCCGTCTATTTCGACGCCGGTGCGCGGCTTCAAGTGGAGGGCAAGCTCCAGGCTCTCGGAACCGCCAGCCAGCCCATCACCTTCACGGCATCCGATCCGACTGCCGCGAGTCCCTGCGGCGGGCAAGGGCGATGGTTGGGTGTCCTTTTTGGGACGAACAGCATCAGCAACAGCATCCAGTACGCACTCATCGAGTACGCCTGTACCGGCATCGCTCCCAGCGGATCGACGGGATCGGGCGCTGGAGACCAGATCCTGTCCAACACCTTGCGCTACAACGGCGGAACGGGCGAGTTCAACGGCGCTATCGGTGGGGATATCGACTACTCCACAATTGGGTACAACACCATCTACAGTTGCAGCAACGGCATTG
>JBJYXQ010000330.1:0-2157 GCA_046260035.1 Anaerolineae bacterium | reverse complement strand
AAGGCAGCGGTATAGGGCAATGACGTTTCCAGCCCCCACCACATTGCCGCCCGCCGCGTGTCGATGTAAGTGACGATCGTGATCCAGAGTGCGACGACCATGCCTAACGCTGCCACGAATGGCCTATTCCCTTGTGACAATGTTAACGCAGCCACCACCGCAAAACCAATGAAGACAAGAATCGCTACTAGGAAACGCACCGATAGGCGCCTGACTGCCACCCATTCTACCGGCCCAACACGCAGATTGAGTTGGCGTCCATCCTGTCGCCACAAGGTGTTGATCAGCCACGCGTCTATGAAGCGAAATCCGCGCCGTCCTTCCGTGCCCGGCAACGTAAAGGAATACCATGGCCAGCGCGGGTCTGGCTTGGGCTTACGCAGGGCCGGCCGCCACCAGCGCAGGCGGAAGGGCAACCGATAGCGCCAGATCCAGCCCGCGAAACGCAATCGTTGCCCCAGTGACCACTGTTGGGCTTTGTCCGCGGCGAAGTCGCGGATCAGCCAATGCACCGTGTATTCACCATCTGGCTCAGGGGCATGGCGGGCTAACTGCATCGCCACCAGAATCTTCCACGTAAACAGAGCGTCTTTGGTAGACATCCCCCACACGGCTTGCGCCAAGAGAAGATCGTAGCGTGAGAAGTACGGCAAGCGCCCTAACGTCGCCAGCGCATAGCTACTTTGCGGGTCCAGCCGCTCCCAATCCAGCTCCAACGTCGCCCACACATTGACATTTCGAGAAGTGAAAAACCGTTCCGCCTGAGAACGCTGAGCGAGGGTGGTAATGATGTCTCCTATTTCGTTCCACTGTAACTTGAAGGTGAGAGCCGCGCAGGCTGCCAAGACTGTGATGTAAGGATGATATTCCAACATCTGCAACACCATCTGCGCGGCTGCACTCTGCTCTTCCTCGACCGGGCTAATGTGTTCGACAAGTTCCCAGGCTTCTTCGGGGTCAAGTTCCCCGATTGTTACCCAGGCTTTCTTCGGCACATCCAAAGCGGCTGCATCCTGCACCGCACGGACGGTCACCACGACCACCACGTGCGGGTGTAGTGCCTGCAATGGGGCGACCACAGCGGGATTGGCAACGTTATCCAGCAACAGCAAGAGCGGAGCATTGGGCAAGACGCGCTGCAAGCACGCCACTACGTCGGCATCGGTGCCACCGCCCTCGGGCAGGACTTGATCGAAAGCTTGGGCAATCCGTTGCGCTAAGCTGTGTGTCGTCGTGGTCTGCCGTACCTCGAACCAGCGGACATTCCCGGCAAACGCCGTCTGAATCCCCGGATCGTGCCCCAGCGCCGTCATAAGCGTGCTCTTACCCGCACCGGTCATCCCCAGGATGGCAATCCACCCGCCGGCATCACGCTGTGCCAAAGTCAAGCGTTGCAGTGCCTTCAGCTTAGTCCGGCGACGAACATAATAGGTGGGCAGAGCGGGTACGGTTCCGGCGATGTTGATGCGCTGGCCCTCCGCAAAACCAGTACTGCGTGGCGTCGGTTTCGCTATAGCTTGCTCCGCACCATATATGTCAGCCAGAGCTTGCTCGCAATAACGGGCCATATCGGCTGCGCGAAACAAATCAATGACCCATTGTTCGCCTAATTCCGGAGCAGCTCTGAGGCAGACCGCGGCAAAGTTCTTCAGGTCATCATAGCGCCGCGTAGTACGACCGCGCCGCCAGCCGTTTACAGTACTTTGACCAACGCTGATGGCTTCAGCGATGTATTGTTCTGCCATTCCTATCTGCTTCAGGCCTTGAGCTTGCTGATAGGCGCGGATGCCCTGATCCGCCAAAGTCGCAAACTCGCTCTTGTGTACAGTTTGTTTTGGCATTTCTTCACCTCGTTTGATATAGAAAAATCCGTCACCGAGTGACGAATTTTCCGGCAGCGAGTGACGAAAAATTCGTAACAGCCCGAGGAATCATCCGAAGCATTTGCGGTTAGCATAGGAAGGATTGTGTTATCACTCACGTTAGTTGTAGAGGGTTTGGCGGAAATGTCAAACCATTGTTACCGATGCAGTGATCCACAGTAACGGGACGTTAACAGGGACATAAGAGCATAGGTAGAAGAAAATCGCTCAGTCGCACAAAATTGGGGCTTGACAGTTCACTTGTTTGAACTATAATTAGCATATGGAATCCGAA
>JBJYXQ010000329.1:1557-4793 GCA_046260035.1 Anaerolineae bacterium | reverse complement strand
GTGAGTGTCTCGAAGTACGGCAATCCTTCTGCCGCACGGAAATAATAAGGGTTGGGAACAAGCCGGATGTACTGCCCTGGCTCCCAAGTGTCGATCACGTAAGCCCCGTAACTGAGCGGCGTGCGGATGACCGCGTCCTGTGTCAGTAGCTCCGCCGGCTTGTACTGTCTCCAGGCATAAGTGGGCAGCGGTGTCCAGAACGCCGTGGTGTAGGCGGCATCGAGAAAACCCGGTAGCCCGGTCCAGACGACCGTGTGGTCGTCCGACGCGGTATAGCTGCTTGTACGCGACTCCAGCCATTTCCAGTTGGGCGTGTCCGCGTCCCGCGCGAGGTCGAAGCTGAAGACGGAGTCCTGGGCCGTGAGTGACTTACCGTCCGACCATCGCAGGTCGGGTTTGAGGGCGAACGTGGCCTGCATCTGGTCCATCGTGATGGGCTGACCATCGAATGTGACCGCGCAGTCGTCGGCGCGGCAACCGGCCGGCCGGACGCGCGTCCCCGCGGCGAGCTTTACGACTTCGCCGTCAGCATCGACGATCTGCGCACCCGTCTCTACGGAGACTGTTGTAATCACGGCATCGCCATCCGCCAAAGAGGGGAGCTTTTGCAGGATAACAGGTTGGTAGCTGTACCCGACGGTATCGATGGGGCCGTCATAGAGCGCTTCGCGGATGGCGCGCGCGGCGTACGAATCGTCTGCGTAGAGGTAGAGTGAGTCCGGTTCCTCTCCCAGGCAGATGGTGAGTACACGCGGTTTGGGCGTTGGGGTAAGAGTGGGGCTGGGGGTAAAGGTCGGAACCGGCGTGGCGGTCGGTTCAGGCGTTGCCGTGGATAGGTTGGGTGTGGGGGACGGCGATAGCAGCGCGACAGGCGTTGACGTACAAGCCGCCAACAGCATGCCTACGATAAGCAGATATGTGACAGGGAAATGTCTCATCGAGTACCTCGAAATGGTAAACCACGAATCCACACGAACTCCCACGAAATGAAGACGAATTCGTGTGGATTTGTGAAGATTCGTGGTTGAAATCTACAACACTGCCCGGGCCATACCGCCATCGACGAGCAATGTGACGCCGGTGATGTAGGAAGCAGCCGGGGAGAGCAGGAACGCGGCGGCACGCGCAAACTCGGTGGGATCGGCCATGCGACGCAGCGGGACTTCCGTGGCTATTTTCGCCGCTTCCTCTTCCATGCTGCTGGTGTTCTGTTCGGTGCGCGCGCGCAGGATTTCGTCCACACGCTCGGTGCGCGTCCAGCCAGGCGCGATGGCGTTGACGCGGATATTGTCCGGGCCGAGTTCGATGGACAGCGTCTTCACCAGGCCCACGACGGCGGTGCGCAGCGCATTGGAAATCGTCAGCCCATCCAGCGGGTGCCGTACGGTGACGGAGGTGTTGGCGAGGATGCTGCCCGCACCCTGCGCGCGCATCAGCGGCACGACCGCATAGGCCAGGCTCAGTGCGCTCTGGATGGTCAGTTGGATGCCGGCCTCCCATTGGGCCATGGTGAGGTCAACAAAGTGACCCGGCGCTGGCCCACCGGCGTTGATAAACAGCATGTCAATATGCTCAAGGTTGGCGATGGTTTCATCGACCAATCGCCGAACATCAGCGGGATGGGTGATGTCGGCGACGATGGGGTGCACCTTCGCGCCGGTTTCCCGGGCCAGGGTGCGCGCGGCATCCTTGAGCGTCGACGCATTGCGGGCGCAGAGCGCGATGTTGGCACCTTCCTGTGCCAGCACGTGCGCGACCGCGTACCCCAAACCCCGGCTCGCCGCAGTGACGAGCGCAGTTTTTCCTTCTAGCATCAGGTCCATAGAGCACCTCTTATCGTTGTGAATTACGAACTGCGAATTATGAATTACGAGATGCAGATGTGAGTCTCAGAGCGCAAGGTATTTGCCATCTGCCATTTGCTATTCGTCTGTCTCAAAGCGAAGTGTGGTCGTGCCGATGCGGATGCGATCACCGGAGGTGAGTGGCACAGGATGCGTGATGCGTTGTTCGTTGAGGAAAGTGCCGTTGTGGCTTTCCAGGTCCTCGAGCCACCACAACTCGTCGCGCCAGAGAATCAGCGCGTGATGGTTGGAGGCGAAAGCGTCCGCAATGATCAAGATATTGGTATGGCTGCGTCCGACGGCTGTGACAGGGCGCAGAGACAGACGTCTTCCCTGCTCCTCACCTTCCTCGACGATGATGTGCGCGGGCGTGTGCGCGATGACGGGCGTTTTTTCGTTCTGACGCAATCCTCGCCAAAGGATGGAGAATGCCACGCCCAAGAAGAGGTAGAGCAGCGCGGCTAATCCTAACCGCAGCGCCAGCAGCAGTTCCGCCGTCACATTCTCCATATCAAGGCCTCGCTGCTGGATACGCCTGCGTGTCCGCCGAAGTGCTCGCGGCGATCTCGTCCTTGCGCCGCTCGCTGATCTCCTCGGCATAGATGAGATCGATGCCGGAAAGCGAGATCACATCACCGGGCCGGAGCACGATCTCCTGGACGGGAAAGCCGTTGACTGTGGTGCCGCCACGACTGCCCATATCTTGCAGAATGTAGCGGCGATACCGGCAGGACAACTGGGCGTGATAGCGTGAGACGCGCGGATCTTCGAGAATGAGGTCGTTGTCGAGCGCGCGCCCAATGCGCACCACGGGTTGCGTCAGGTCGAACGTGCGCGTACCCTGGATGATCAGATAAGCTCGCAACTCGTTGAGGTCCAGCTTGTTGGCATCTTCTTGTTCGGCACGTTGCCGGATGGCTTCCAGATCCAGGTCGCGGGTCGCGTCGTGCGTCAGGGACACGCGATTGGCTGGCGTGATGCGTACGGCGTGCAGTGGCAGATCGGCGCTGGATTCCAGCAGGATCGCGGGCGGTTCCATCAGCCGGACTTGCATGCTCTCGGCGACCGCCTTGAGGTCGATGGCTAGTTCGGCTTCCAGGTCTGGGTGGTGGGTCTGGAGTGCGGCTAAATCCTCCGGATTCAGCGCAATGCGATAACGTCCGTGCACTTCCGGCGTGCCGTCCGCGCCTAAACGTTCGCCATCTTCCAGCGCCCTTGCGAGGTGGCGCGCCACATCCTGCGCGAACAGCCGCCCGGCAAAGAGTCGCACGAAGGGTGCTTCCACCAATTGCTCGATCCAGCTTTCAAGACGCCTCAGACTTTTCATACAAAGCGATTATAGACGCAAACTGGAGTGTCGCAAGCTTACCAGAGTTTTTGTCAGCAGATTAA
>JBJYXQ010000329.1:0-1457 GCA_046260035.1 Anaerolineae bacterium | reverse complement strand
AATTCGCGCGCACAAATGTTGGGATGTAGCCGCGATTTCCAAATCGCGCTTTTGATAACTTACTTTTTTGCTTCGAGCGGATGCGGATGCGTGGCATCCGGCCAGATCCGCGTTCTATGACGCATCCCGGCTTCATACGGGGAACTGGCGCTTCCCTCCAAACAGGAAGGGCAGGGGATCAACGTTCGGTTGACAGGCACGCCACTCGGCGTACACTAGAGGACTGGAGGTGAGGCTTATGACGGATTCGACAACCAGGCCGATTCCCTTTCTGACCGATCCGACGGACCGCGAGCATCTGCTGGATGGCGATACGACGACGATTGGTCGTGCATTGGAGAACGACATCGTCATCACCAGCAAGCGCGTCTCCCGCGAGCACGCGTGCCTGCGCCGTGATGGCTGGCGTGTGATCCTCGAAGACCTGGGGAGCACCAACGGTACCTTCCTCAATGACGAGCGTGTGCTGGAGCCGATCGCTTTGCACGATGGGGATTGTATCAAAATCGGTGACGTGGCTTTAGCCTTCCACGATCCCGACATTACCTACCGCGACACGTTCCTGCCGACACTGGAAGTGGACGTGGCGGCGGGCGTCGTGCGCCTCGACCGGCAACTCGTCGCACTCTCTTCCAAGGAATTCATCTTGCTGGCCTACCTCCACGAACGCTGCGGGGAAGTCTGTTCTAAGGACGATATTGCCGCCGCCGTCTGGCCTGAATATCATTCGGACGTCTACGACTACCAGGTGGAGAACCTGATGCGGCGTCTGCGTACTAAGATCGAACCCGATCCCGCCAATCCGCAACTGTTACTCACCGTTCGGGGACTTGGCTATAAGTTGATAGGGCATAGTTCATCATGAAAAGATAGCCAGTTGTTAGCTGGCGAATAGGCAACGCCGCCGGAGATCTGCTATCCTTATCGCAGGATGGTGAATGATGATGACAAATACTGTGACAAACACACATTCCCCTGCGATGGCTCTGGCGGCGTTACGCTTCGAGGGGGAAGACAACACAATGCCGGTGACTTCTTTGGAAGGTAAAACGCTCGGTAAATATCGCGTCCTGGAGCCGCTTGGCCGCGGTGGGATGGCGCGTGTCTATCGCGCCTACCACCCGCAGCTCGACCGCTATGTGGCGATCAAAGTCCTGCGTTCCGATCTGATGGAGGATGAGGCCTTCGGCGCTGACGCATCCGCCGACGAAACGTGGCAGGCTCGCTTTCAGCGTGAAGCGCAGTCGGTGGCGGCGCTCCGCCATGCCAACGTCGTCCAGGTCTTCGATTTTGACGTGCAGGACGACGTGTACTATATGGTGATGGAGTTGCTGGAAGGCGACACGCTCAAGACGCGTCTCAACGACTATCGCGTGCGGGGCGAGCAGATGGCCTGGGGCGAGATCGTGCGCATCATGCTCGATGTGCTCGATGGAATGGCCTACGCGCACAGCGAG
>JBJYXQ010000328.1:0-5702 GCA_046260035.1 Anaerolineae bacterium | reverse complement strand
GAGGAGCGCCAGCAGCGGCGCGGTCGCCAGTGAGACCCCGGTGTCGTATAGCATTTGGACCTCACCTACCATCCCATAGGCGACATCATCCTCGCGGAGCGTCATCCCAAAGTTGTAGAGGATCTCGATCGCCTGCTCAGTGGAGTAGCCTGCGTCGGGAGGAACTTCGTCGCGATGCCACCCGACCCCGGCGTGGCTGAATCCCCGCTCAAACAGGAATTCGGGAGTGAGATAAGCCTCGAGTCCACTCGACCCGAAGCGAAACGGTTCCATGACCGTGATCCCGTTGCCCTGGACGGGATCTGCTGGGGCGATGATCTCAAAGGGCACGTCATATTCTCCGCTCGCCAAACCCATGAACCGGCCACTGTACTTGACGTAGTCGATCCCATTGAAAGTGCCATAGGGCGCTTGTGCCACGCTGCCCTCGACGATGCCAACTCCCTGGGCCACCGTGATCCGCGGTGAAAACATGAGCGCTGTGAGCACAATCGTCCCGAGCACCATGGCAGTAACTAAAATCCGAATTAACCTTCTTGGGCTATCCATCTGTGTCTCCTTTCTGTCTCTGTGAAGCGTAGAAGTAATTTCTTTCTATAGCTAATCAAACGACGATTGCGTCATGGTCACCTCCTTCCATCCCGCGTTCCGGCATCTGCTTCCCCGCCTGAACCAGGCGCCTCGGATATCCTGCGGCGCAGAAAAGCATAGGCGGCGTCCAGGCCGGCGAAACCCCAGCGTTCTCCGGTATGCGAACTCTCAAGCGAGGCCCGCCAGGCCGTATGTTCGTTTTCCTTGACTTGCCACAAGCGCAGCAAGAACGAATGGTAACGTTGTTTTTCTTCGCTCATTGGATGCCCCCGGAGATCACCACGGATGATAGAAATACACGATACGGATGGTGGAAATGAACGATTCACGGTTGTTCGCCGACGAGATTGTCGGACAGGTACTGTAGAACCGGTGTCACATCATAGCTACAGTGACCACCCTTAATCTCTACATACTCGTGTTCCACGCCATGTGTTGTGAGTAGCTGGTCCAATGACCGGGCCGATTCTTCGGGTATTACCTGGTCCCCTGTCCCATGGTAAAACAGGATATGACGTAACCGCAGAGGCTGCTGCAGATACGCCTCCAGGTCATGCACCACGTCCACTGCGACGATCTTCTCCATCACCTCGGGGACAATACGACCTTCACCATCCACAACTTCAAAGGGCATATCCATGTAAAAGGGTGGCTTGTCAGGATTGGGAGCAGCACTGGCAGCTATCGAGATCATGCCACCGATTTGTGAGATGCCTGTACGCTGGTAGTCGCTGAGATCGTCGAAGTCTTCTGGAACCTGCGTGAAGGCAGCGGCAGCGGCTTCGGCGATCGAGGGATCGTTGGCAATGTCATAGCGGCCTGACATGGATGCTACGACGCCGAAGACATCGGGGAAGGTCAAGGCCAGATGCATAGAGCCGTGACCGCCCATAGAGCAACCGGTGATGCCACGGCTGTCAGGATGCGGGATGGTGCGATAGTTGGCGTCAATCTGAGCCACCAGCTCGCGGGCGATGTAGGTTTCGTAGTCGCCGATTGTGGCCGAGCTCAAGTAATTGCTACCTCCGAACGCATTGTCGGCGTTAGGGAAGACGAAGATCATTTCTTGAACGGTGTCTTTCTTAAGCATGTACTTGTAGAAGGTATCCACGTAGTGAAGCGCTGTGCGTTCGTTGCCGGTGAACCAATGGAGAACATAGACAACCGGATAGTGTTTGTCTCCCTCAGCATAGCTGGGAGGTACGTAGACGACATAAGGGCGCTCAGCCGGGTCTCCGACCAGATTTCCGGCCAAGGCTTGGCTGGTGATTGTCCCGTCGATGAACTCACCTGTCGCTTGTTGAGCCGCTGGCTCGGTAGGTTGTGGCGTAGAGGTCGCTGTCGGTGGAGTTGGCGTGGGCGTGGCTGTTGGTGGTGACGGTGTTGCTGCCGGTGGGATTGACGTTGGCGTATCGGTAGGTGGTGGCGGCGCGACAGGTTGCGGCGTGCTGCACGCACTCATAAGCAACAACACCAAAACTAGTATCCATGCTGACACTTTCTTGCGATTCATCGGTTCCCTCCTTATGAGAACAGCAGTTAGCCATCAGCTTTGAGTATCCAGCATCCAGCTTCCAGTAAATCCATTGTATACAGGCCGCGTCCACAAAACGTATGCAAATCGTTAGCAAACCATCCACATTCTGCTGAGACTACAAAATGTGCTACAATAAGAAAAGTGGCCTTTTGCTACAAGCGAAAGGAGGAGCAATGAGCCACTTGTCACTCCTTTTACTCGGTGCGTTCCAGGCAACGTTGGACGGAGAACCCATCACAGCATTCAGATCCGCCAAAGTACGCGCGCTGCTGGCCTATCTGGCTGTCGAAGCGGACCGCCCGCATCGCCGGGAGACGCTGGCCGCCTTGCTTTGGCCCGAAGAACCTGACGCTGTTGCCAACAACAATTTTCGCAACACCCTCTCCATCCTGCGCAAAGCGATCGGAGATCGCACGCGATTCGGTGACCGACTTGAAACCGAGACCCCCTTTCTCCTCGTGACGCGCGAGACCGTCCAGTTCAACTGCATCAGCGATTGCTGGCTTGATGTGCGTGCGTTCCAGGAGTGTGTCGCAACTTCCAATCCCGGTTCGCAGTTGGCCGAAGCCGTCGCACTTTACCGCGGCGACTTCCTCGAAGGTTTTTATGTGAAGGACAGCGTGGCGTTCGAGGATTGGATGATCCTGATTCGCGACCGCCTCCAGCGCCAGGTCGGGACGGCGCTGCAGCGTTTGGTGGAAGTCTACGACAACCAAGGTGACTACGAGCATGCTTGCACGTATGCTTGGCGCTGGACCGAACTGGAACCGTGGCAAGAGGATGCCTACCAGCATCTGATGCGCGTGTTGGCCCTTCACGGCCAGCGCACGGCGGCTCTCGCGCAGTACGAGGTGTGCCGCGACATCCTCCAACAGGAATTCGGTGTCGAGCCTTCGGCGCAGACCCTCCGGCTCTACGAGTATATCCGCGATGGCACGCTTACCACAGATCGTAGCATCCAGGTTGCCGTCTCTTCTCCTCTGCCGGAACCCCTTTCTCCCTCAGAGTCAGAAAAACCGGTCTTTGTTGCCAGAGAGGACGAATTGCAGTGGCTGGAGACTGCCTTGCACACCGCGTTCGATGGGCATGGGCGGGTTGTGTTTGTCACCGGGGAAGCCGGTCAAGGAAAAACGATGCTGATCCAGGCTTTTGCGGAACGGGCGCGGGCGGCGTGGTCGCAGCTCCTTGTGCTCAAAGGGAACTGCAATGCGTACACCGGCATCGGTGATCCGTACCTGCCCTTCCGCGAGATGATGGAGATACTGGCCGGCGATGCGGATGCTGCGGCGGGTCACACCAAGCGCATGTTCCCACTCGTGGCGCAGGCGTTGCTGGCCGATGGCCCGGATTTGGTCAATATCTTCATCCCCGGTGCGACACTGGACCAACACGCCGCTGCCTTTACGCGCGACAATGATTGGGTTGATCCACTGAAGGCTTTGATCGAGCGCAAAACCACGTCATCGGACGGGAGCGGCCTGCGCCAGGAAGACCTTTTCCGGCAGTGTACGACCGTGTTGCAGACCATCGCACGCCAGATGCCATTATTGCTCATCATCGATGATATGCAGTGGGCAGACCTCGGCTCAATCAGCCTCTTGTTCCACCTGGGACGCCACCTGGAGGACAGCCGCATCCTGGTGGTCGGCGCGTATCGTTCGGAGGAAGTTGCCCTCGGTAGAGAAGGCGAACGTCACCCCTTGGCTCCGCTGGTCAACGAATTCACGCGTACCTGGGGAGAGATCACGGTTGATCTGGGCCAGGCCGATGGTGAGGCCTTTATCCGTGCGCTCCTGGATAGCGAGCCGCATCATTTGGGAGCACAGTTCCAACAAACTCTCTACCGGCAGACACTCGGCCACCCGCTCTTCACCACCGAATTGTTGCGGGGGATGCAGGAGCGGGGTGACCTGGTTCACGACGCGGCGGGCCATTGGATAGAAGGGCCGGCGCTCAATTGGGACGTCCTGCCGGCGCGGATTGAGGCTGTTATCGCGGAGCGTGTCGGTCGCCTGTCCGAGCCGAACAAGCGTACCTTGCGCATTGCCAGCGTCGAAGGCGAAGTCTTTACCGCCGAAGTCATTGCCCAAGTCCAGAGCGTTTCTGAGGATGACATCGTCGCTGCATTGAGTGGCGCGCTGAACCGGACCCACCGCCTGGTTCGCGCGCAGGCTATCGAAGGAGCGGCAGCCCGGCAGGTATCGCGCTATCGCTTCCGCCACATTCTATTCCAGAAGTATCTCTACGGCACGTTGGATGCGGTTGAACGGGCGCGGTTGCACAGGCAGGTCGGTGCAGCGCTGTTGGCGCTCTACGACGGAGATACTCAAGCGATTGTCTCACAGTTGGCTCTGCACTTCGAGCGGGCCGGGATGGTGAACGAAGCCATTGACTATTACCGGCAAGCGGGAGAGCGGGCGATGCAAATGTCCGCCAATGCTGAAGCCATCTTGCACTTTAACAAAGCTATCGATCTTCTCGAAACGCTCCCGCCCTCCCTGGAACGCGACGAACGCGAATTGGCGATGCAGTTTGCACTTGCCGGGCCGACCATCGCGATCCATAGTTGGGGAGCGGCGGAAGCCGTTGCTGTGTATGACCGCGCGATGGAACTAAGCCAGGCCTTGAACAATACATCTGAACTCCTGCAGGCGATGCTCTTAAAACAAGCTGCCCATACCACCCATGCCGAACATCGCGCTGCCCTCGAAACAGCAGAGCAGTTCTATCAGCTCGCGCAGCGGCTAGATGATCCCACACAAACCCTGCTAGCACATCAAATCGTAGGCGTTACATGTATGTCTGTGGGCGAGTTTACCCGCAGTCTGCACCATCTACAGCAGTTGATGGCTTGCTACGACCGGGAGACGCATCATCCTCTGACTTTTGTTTTGGGGCAGGATCCCGCGGTTCTTTCACTCTTGTGGGGGTTTTATCCTCTCTGGTATCTCGGTTATCCGGATCAGGCGCTCAGGAAAAGCCAGGAAGGGATAGCATTGGCCCAGGAACTGGGTCATGCCTTTTCCTTGTTTTTCCTCTTGAGCTTCAAGACTAGACTTCACCGGTGGCGGCGAGAGGTCACGGAGGTCTATAGACTGACGGAAGCCCAATTGGATTTCTGGCGTGAACACAAGATGGAATTGGCGAAGGTCAGCGCGATGATGGAGCAGGCCTGGGTATTTTCCGAGCAAGGTCACCCCAATGCGGCCGTTCCGATGTATGAAGAGGGATTGACCGCTTGGAACGCCACCGGGATGCTCAACCACCGCACGGAATTCCTGTGCGTGCTGGCAGAAATGTACGGCAAAGCGGACAACCCGGCGCGCGGGCTTGAGCTTATCGAGGAGGCTATTGCCTTTATGCAGCCGAGCGATGAGCGCTACCACGAAGCCGAGCTCTACCGTATGCGCGGGTTGCTGCGCTTGCAGCAAGACGAAAACAACGCCGAGGAAGCCGAGGATGACTTCCACACCTCCATTGCCGCCGCGCGGCGGATGGAGGCGCGGATGTGCGAACTGCGAACCACCGTGTGCCTAAGTCGTCTGTGGCAGCAGCAGGGCAAACGCGAAGAAGC
>JBJYXQ010000327.1:3577-7490 GCA_046260035.1 Anaerolineae bacterium | reverse complement strand
AAGGTACGGGACGGGAAGGCGCGGGCTGTTGTTCGCGCGTTACTCGCGGCGGTGTCTCCGCTGTTGCAGGCGAGCGTTTATATGGCGCGCGTCTGGCAGCCTGCGGTTCAGGTTTTCGCCCTTCAGCAATCACCCTCAGTTGTTCCACGAAAGCCATCGCTGTGGGAAAACGGTCGGCGGGAGCCTTCGCCAGCATCGTGAGCAAGACCGTGGTCACGTCGGGTGGCAGGTCGTCCACAAAGCGCCGTGGATCGGGCGGCTCCAGGTTGAGATGCGCGTTGAGGGTGCCGGGGGTATTGCCGAGGAAGGGAACGCGCCCGGCGAGCATCTGGTAGGCGACGATGCCCAGCGCGTAACGGTCGGTTGCCGGGCCAATCTCGGTCACACGGTCGGGGTCGGCCTGCTCCGGTGCCATGTACTCCGGCGATCCCAGGAGGGTGCCTTGCGACGTCAGTGCCGCACTGCTCTCCAGTGCTTTTACCAGCCCAAAGTCCGTGAGCACCGCACGTGGGCCACGCGCGGTCGTTTCGACCATAATGTTGGCAGGTTTGACATCGCGGTGGACGATACCCTGCGCGTGAGCATAATCCAGCGCATCGGCGACTTGCTCCAGGATAGGTAACGCCTGTTCCAGGGAAAGCGCGCCTTCCACTTCCAACAAATCGCGCAGCGTGCGTCCCGGCAAATATTCCATCGCGATGAAAAGCTGCCCTGCTGCCTCCCCCGCTTCGTAAACGGTGACAATGTTGGGATGGCGCAAGTTCGCAGCGGCACGCGCCTCGTTGTGGAAACGCACCGCAAAGTCCTGCTCACCCGCCCAATGTGCGTGGAGCACTTTGAGCGCGACGGTACGCCCGAGGTCGGTGTCGCGGGCTTTGTAGACGGTGGCGAAGCCCCCACGCCCCAATTCTTCGAGGATTTCGTATTTGCCGATGCGATGCGTCTCTGCCATGGTTCCCTCCATCTGCTCAGCCGCAAAATCCCTGACAGTGGATATTGCTACATACTGCTTTATTGCGAAGTCACGACCTTAGTATAAGGTCATTTTGCAGGAAGGTCAATCATAGAGGCTCGATAGCGCTGCGACTCCGCACCACTACGAACTCCAAGGAGAATGTCAACGGATTGACCGAATTCAACGGCGTCTCCATCCGCTCAATCCGGTCAACCCGTTGAGAGAATCACAACAGCCCGTAAGAATCCGCGCTATACCTGCTCAATCGCCCAGTCCAGCGCCTCTTGCAGCATCGACTGGGGCGGCTGCGCGATGAACTCCGCGGCGATCAACTGCTCGACCATCGCCCGCGCCTGCGTGATATCGTGGGCGGCTTGCGCAAACGCCTCTTCGCGGGTCAACGTGATGCGCGCCAATCCCTCTGCCACGGCCTGCATCGCCACATCCGCGGCCTCGTGAGGGAACACGTCGGGTTCGTCCATGCGGGCGATGATGTTCTCGGTGTCGATGCCACGCTGTTCGGCAAAAGTCGCCAGCGAACGGGCCGCCGCGATCGCCATCCCATCGGAGATGCCCCTGGCGCGGGCGAGTAACGCCCCCTTGAGGATACCGGGGAATCCCACCGAGTTGTTGACCTGATTGGGGAAGTCCCCGCGCCCGGTGGCAACGATGTACGCCCCGGCTTCTTTCGCGGCGTAGGGGTAGATCTCCGGGACGGGATTGGCGCAGGCGAAGACGATGGACTTGTCCGCCATCAAGCGGATGGAGTCTGGCTTTACAACGCCGGGGCCGGGTGTGGATGCAGCGATAAGCACATCCGCGCCCTTCATTGCCTCGTCGAAATCGGCGATCAAGCCGGGATTGGTCTGCTCGCAGATTTCCCATTTACGATAGAAGCGCGCATCGGCCTGGATGTCCTTGCGGTCGCGGTGCAGGCCGCCCTTGGAATCGAACACCACGATATTGTCGGGATTCCCGCCTGCCGCGATAATGATGCGGACGATGGTCGTATTCGACGCGCCCGCGCCGAGGAAGACCATCTTCGCCTCGCCGATCGGCTTATCCACCAGCTTCAACGCGTTAATCAACCCCGCCAGCGTGACGGAGGCCGTTCCCTGCGCGTCATCGTGCCACACGGGGATCTCGCATTCGGCGCGCAGCGTATCGAGCACCTTGAAGCAGTTCGGCTGTGCGATGTCCTCCAGGTTGATCGCGCCGAAACTCGGCTGCACCATCTTCACAAAGTCGATGATCTTGTCGGCGGAGTGACGGCCCTGCGCGTCGCGGCTGTCGATGCACAACGCGGTCGCATCGATACCGCCGAGATACTTCATCAGGAAGGACTTCCCCTCCATCACGCCCAGGCCACCGGGCGGCGTGCAATTGCCGTCGCCGAGTACGCGAGTGGAGTCGCTCACCACAGCGACGTAGTTGCCTCGGTTGGAAAGCTCGTATGAGGTGTCGTTATCGTCGCGGACGGTGGTCGAAATCTGCGAGACACCCGGCGTATACCAGACGTTGAACCAGTTGAAGCCGAAGACACCGGCTTTGGGCACGGCCTGCATTTTACCACGGTAAAAACGATGTGCCTGTTCCGCCAGCCGTTTAAGGAACAGCGTCTTTGCTCGTGCGAGCTTATCCCCGGACAGTTGCTGGGAAAGAATAGCGTCGAGATTGTCCAATGTAAGGTGTAATTCGGTCATTGAAACCTCCTAAAAGTAGTTTGGTCGTCTTTTATCAAATAGTCGGAGCAGCGAGTTGGATATTCTGCCCCATCACAGCGCAATTCAGTATACGACCAATGTGCACTTCCGCCAATCGTGCGTATAATCGAGCGCACAATCAGTCGACTATCAGACTGACGACTACCGGACTATGACAGAAAAAATACGTATCGCACAGATCAAAGTCTATCCCGAAAAGGGGGATCTGGCAGGTAACTACTGCCAGCTTATGACGCTCCTCGATGCGCTGGAGATTCACAATCCCGACGTTGTGATCACGCCGGAGTGCTTTCTGGACGGCTATGTGGTGACAGAGGCGCACGTCACACGCGACAATCTCACCCAATACGCCATTGATCCCGCAACGTCGGAGTACGTGCGCAGCGTCGCCGATTGGGCCGCGCGCCGCCACACCTGGGTGGTGATGGGATGCACACGGGCAGCAGATGGTGGCGCCTATAACACCGCCCTGATTCTCAACCGCGAGGGGAAACTTGCCGGGCTTTACGACAAAGTGCATTGGCAGACGCACGATCAGAAGTTCATGCCGGGGCAACGCTTGCCCGTTTTCGCGTCGGACTTCGGGCCGTTTGGGGTGATGATCTGCGCAGATCGCCGCTGGCCGGAGACGGTGCGCTCGCTCGCGTTGCAAGGCGCGCGGATCATCTTCAATCCCACCTACGGGATGCACAACGATCTCAACCTATGTATGATGCGCACCCGTGCGTACGAAAGCGAAGTGATGATCGCCTTCACGCATCCGGGGCAGGCGTTGATCACCGGGCCGGGCGGACACGTGTTATGCAACGAAACATCGCCAGACGTGCCATTTGTCGTCACTGAAGTCGATCTATCCGAAGTTGATCGTGCCCGTGCCGGAGCCTCTGCACATCTGCGGGATCGCCGGCCCGACGTATACACACTATAACTGCCGGATCCACACCAATTTCTTCCATTCGTGAGAATTCGTGTAGATTCGTGGTTTTTCCTATTGGAGGAATCCTATGCCCATCGCCGACACAGCCACTTACCTTGCCGATATCGTCGCCATCCTAAAAGCTCACTGGCCCGACAACCGCACAGTGAACATCGTGTGTCACGGTCACAGCGTTCCTGCCGGATATTTCGCTACACCGATGGTGGATGCGCTCAACGCCTATCCGCATCTGCTTTACCGCGGATTGAAGCAGCGCTTCCCTTTCGCCGTGATCAACGTGATCGTTACCGCGCGCGG
>JBJYXQ010000327.1:0-3477 GCA_046260035.1 Anaerolineae bacterium | reverse complement strand
TACCAAGAAACCACCGGTCCGTTGGACGAACTGCTCTCGTGGAGCAACCACCCCAACCGCAGAGGCCACGAATTGGTCGCGGCGGAACTGCTGCGCTGGTTTCCGATCGCGACGTAGCATTTTCAAGGAATGAGCTACTGATCCAGTCATAAAAAACTAAAGCCATTCAGTATCTCATAGGTGCGCAAGCATTTAACAGATTATGTCGGGATCAGTAACACACTTGCCCAAAATCAAAAATGGGTGTATCACAAAGGCAAACAACACTCTACCGGCTCACCGGCGATAACGCCGGTTCTCCACATGCCCTACTGAGCATTTTAGTGGTTTCTTAGTACAGAAAGGAGACAACCATGGAAACCAAAACGCTGATCAACCTCAACACTGCAGAGGAAAGCGAACTCGCCCAAGTGCCGGGCATAGGACCGGCGCTGGCAAAACGCATTGTGGCCGCACGGCCTTTCGATTCGTTGGATGACGTGCGCCGTGTGCCAGGGATCGGGACTTCGACGGTGGACAGAATCGCACCGTATGCCACGATCACAGAGACACTCCCCGTGGAAGCGAGTGAGGACACACTGGGTTTCGTCGATATTCCGTCTGAGGAGGACTCTAAGGAGGATGAGGAAGCACAACCCGCCGCCGAGGTTCCGGCGGATCTGATTCCCCTGCCCCCATTGCCAGTTGTGCCACCATGGGATGAGGATGAAGCAGAAGTCGTTAGTGAAGAGGCCGAATCCGAAACACCTGAAGAAGTGCAAGCCGTCGTTCCACCTCCTTTGCCGGAGATGCCATCCGAAACGGCCGCCGAAGCAAAGTCCCCCACCCTAGGCGTCGAACTCGAGCCGGAAGAACCACAGGCCGAGGACCTAGCATCCACAAAAGTACCTCCCAAACCAGTGACACGTGCACAACTCGGCTGGGTCAGCTTCGGCGTTTTTGTTGTGACGCTACTCGTCACCCTCGCATTGGGTCTGGGTATTCTGGCGGGCATCAACGGCGGGCTAACTTACGCTTCACCAAGCGAAGTGGCGCGCGTCTCGCGGGAAGTCACCGCACTCCGAGGAGAAGCCGAGACATTGGGACAATCGCTGGACAGCGTTCAGACCCGGCTGGATAGCCTCGAAGGGTTAAGTGGGCGCATTGAGGCGCTAGAGACGGCGAAGGGCGACTTACAGCGCGAAGTCGAAGCGCTCACAACGCAAGCAGCAGGCCTCGATACCCGGATCCAGGACCTGGAACAGGCGACCACCACCCTCAACACGCAGATGGAGAGGGTACAAGCCCAGTCGGAGCGCGTGCAGGAAGTGATGAGCGGCCTGCGCGACCTGCTCAACGGCCTCTTCCCTGAAGAGTAGGAGGATAAGACATGACGACGGAATCTTCTCCCCCAGCAGGACCATCTTTTGGACGAAGGCTACTACTCGCTTTGGGTAAGCTGGCGAAATTCACGCTACGGCTAATATTTGTTGTGGTGATCGGAGGTTTGCTTGGATTGGGCATCTACTGGGCTGCATCCTACGGCGTTGCCACGGTGAACCAGCAGGTCTTCCAGCCCATTCAGAATCACGCGCAGCAGTTGGAAGATCTCGAAAGCCGCTACGCGCAGGATTACGGACGGCTGAACGAGCGCACCCAGGCATTGCAAGAACAAACTCAGGCGTTACAGGAACAGATTGACGCCCTGGAAAGCCAGGAAAATGCCACGAGCGAGGGATTAGAGGCACTGGAAAGCCAGCTTATGGCGTCTGAGGCCCTTTTGGCTGAAATGCAGGCCACGTTAGAAACCGCCCAGGAGAACCTCGATGCGCTCGAAAGCGAACAAACAACCCTGAAACCAGATGTAGCACAATTAGAGACAGCATTGGCGGAGCTTGAAACGTCGATGGAAGCCCTGACAGAGGATGTCGCGCAGGCGGTTGACAACGTAGAAACACTCAGCGTGACCGTCAAAGATGAAGCGCCGCTGGTCGCCGTCCGCATCGAAGTACAGTTGCTGAAGGCGATGGAGCTGCTCACGCGCGCACGCGTGCAACTGGCGCAGGATAATACGGGAATAGCAAAAACAGAGGTCCAGGAAGCGCGCAACCTGCTGGTGAATCTTGGGACGACCTTGCCTGAAGATCAACAGAAGGCGCTCGCGGCTATCGTGCAACGCCTCGAATTGGGGATGGCGAACCTACCTAACGCGCCGCGCCTGGCTGCCGACGATCTCGAGGTCGCCTGGCAATTGCTTGTCAAAGGGTTGCCCGGCCAATCCACGACATTGCTCTCGCCACTGACCACGCCACCACTCACGGTGACGGAGACACTGACGACAACGGTGACGGTGACGCCCACCGTCACGCCGACGCCGAAACCGTAGGTACACGTAGCAACATAGTGGCGACTTTAGTCGCTTAACTTAAAACGACTAAAGTCGCTACTACGCATCTTCCATTTTACTGCGCCGGGTAGTGGCGAATCTGTGCCTCGCCGCGTCGCTTCTCCAGACGGTCGCCAACCTGCCACTTGGGCATAGCTCGCATCTTTTTGGTCTTGCCGCTGGCACGGCGGACGTAGGCAAAACGTACATCCTCAACCTGCGTATAGCCGTCATCGTCCGTCGAGCGGACCCGTTCGATGCGCACGTCCACGACTGTGCCCGACCACGCCGAGGACAACGTCGCCAATAGCAGCACCAGGCTGAACAATGCCGCTCCCCCGATCCCGAGCAAGGCCATTGGTTCCTCTTGTCCCCAGACCACAAATACGACAACGGCGAAGATGAGCCAGAACACCGCCCATATCACCAGATAGAACAAAGTTTTGCCACATCCCCCACCCTTCTCTGCCCGGGGACGAGGCTGCACCTGCTGCGGTCGCGGTTTAGTCTGCGGTTGTGAACGTGGCTGTGGGCGAGGTCGGGGTTGAGGCGGCAACGACTGCTGGCGGAGTTGCGGCGCAACATCCGCTGGCGGTGGTGGCGGTGGCGGCGGCGTCTGCATAGGCGGCTGCGCAGCGCGCCATTGCCCGCCCTCGTGGACGTGCCACTGTCCGGTGCGCTCCTGCGGCATCCACAACCGCCCTTGCGCGTCGGTCACCCGTAGCAGATTCAGTTGGGCGCGATACTGTTCCTCGGAAATCGCTCTGCGCCTGCGTTGATCTTCTAGGTATCGAAAACGTTGTTCGGCTTCGTAGAAATCCATATTCACCTCAATCTATAGTGAAGTGGCGACTTCAGTCGCTTTCTTCCATCGCAAGAACGACTGATGAAGTTTCAATAATTAGCTCGGTAATGTGTATCTCGTAATTTTGCCTACTGAAGTCGGTGTATAAGTGTACACGCCGGCTTCAGCCGGTTTTCCTCGGCGAATTCAATTACCGGTTTATTTCCTTTATTTTCATAAGTCGTCACTACGCAAATCGTATTTAGGACGTGCGCGCGATCAAATCCGCCGTGTAGGCCATCGCCACGTCCACCACGCCGCGCACGGT
>JBJYXQ010000326.1:0-15049 GCA_046260035.1 Anaerolineae bacterium | reverse complement strand
ACCTGAACGCGGCGCTGATCACACTGGCAGCGACGGCTCTGATGGCTGCGCTACATGCTTATCTCAAACCTGCCGCGCCGCCGTGGATCGTGATCGGCCTGGTTTTTACGCCGGTCTACGGCGTGCTCAACCTCGTTGTCTACCTTTCACAAGTGGCGATTGCACCTGCCTTGTTGGCGCTACGCAGTGATCCGCTCTACGGTGCGGCTGTCGACGTGTTGCTGCGCCAGGTGTTGCAAGCTTGGCCCGCATCCGGTATGGCCTTCTTCAATGGCCTGGCCTATGCCATCTTGGGTATCCCTTCGATCCTCTATGGTGCTTTATTGTGGCAGCGTCGCGGCGCATTGCGCTGGGGCGGGACGTTGTTAGTCCTCAATGGCGTTGTCTGTATTTTGGGCGTAATCGGCTTTCTGGTGGAAAGCCCTCCGTTGCGCATGGGGACCTTGGCTGGAGGCGTGCTTTTCTTGCTGGCGTTGTTTCCCCTGAGTTGGGGATTGTTGAAACGTTGAGAAAGGGGACTGAGGCGCTGTCGTTACAAGTCCCTAGCGCACTTCGAACATATACCCACGTCCCCGCAAGGTGTGGATAAAGCGCGGATTTTTGGTATCAGCCTCGATCTTGCGGCGCAGCCGGTGCAAAGGTGCGCGCAGCAGATCGCGAGCGGCGTGAACGGACATCTCCTCGGTGCCTTGAAGATGTGCGCCGAGTTCCTGTACGGGGACGACATGCCCTGTGTGACGCATCAGGTATGCCAGGATGTCCAGTTCGGTGGGCGTGAGGGCGACGGCATCCTCTGCGATAATGGCCAGCCCCTTTTGAGTATCCAGGGTAAGACCGGGCGCTTGCAGGAACCGCTCGGTGGATGCGTCCACCTCATCCACACCCAGCTTCGTATCCGGTGTTGCATCCGGCGGTGTGTTTTTGAGTGTCACCAATGCGCGTTCCAGTAACGCCACCGGATCCTCGCGCGGCACGCGCTGCTGCCGCGAAGCCAGTCCATTTTCTACAACGCGCAGAATCTCGCGCACTGAGCTGGGCTTGAGGAGATAATCGAAAGCCCAATGACGCAGCGCCAGAATGGCCGAATCTAATGTGCCGTAAGCTGTGAGAATGATAAAAACTGTGTTGGGTGCGTGTGGACGGGCTGCCGTGAGTACGGCCGTCCCCGACATCTCCGGCATGTTCAGATCAAGCAGAACTAAATCGAATGACTCAGTTTGTATTTTTTGTAGGGCTTCTGTTCCTGAGGTCGCTTCCGACGGATGGTAGCCGACGCGTCGGAAGATATCCCTGAGTGTGCGGCGAATGCCCGGTTCATCATCGGCAATCAAGATACGCGCACCGGGAAAAGCGGTCGTGAACGGGGCTGCCTGGTCGGCCATCAGCGCTCCTCAGCGGTGTGTAACCACACAGTGAAGGTTGATCCCTGTCCCACCTGGCTGGTGACGGTGATGTCGCCATCATATTGTTTGATCAAGTCATAGCTGACACTTAACCCCATCCCGGCCCCTTTCTCTTTCGTGGTGAAGAACGGTTCGAATAGACGCGAGAGGTGTTCTGGAGCCATGCCTTGGCCGTTATCTGTGAAACTGATGGCGACGCGCCCATCCTTGGCCAGGCGACCTTCCACGTGCAGCAGGCCGTTTTCGCCCATTGCATCCACAGCGTTGAGTACCAGGTTCATGAAGACCTGTGCCAATTCGCCATCGTCCACCAATACCGCAGGTAAATCGGTGGGGACATCGTTCTCGACGCGGATGTTGCGGTGTTGGAGATGTTTGTTTGCCAGACCGAGTACGCGATTTACCACAGCCTCGGGTTGGGTGGGGCGGGGAGAGCGTTTGGGCTTGCGTGCAAATTCCAGGATGCGCGTGACCAGGCTGATAAGCCGCTGTACCTCTTCGTCGGCCATTTGGATGTATTCTTGCTGGTCCTCTGGCTCCACCGGGAACAGCAACATCATCTCCAGGCTGCTGTGGATGGTTTGCAATGGGTTGTTGATCTCGTGTGCAAGGGCGGCGGCTAACCGGCCCGTAGCGGCTAGTTTCTCGCTGTGGACGAGTTGTTCCGTGGTTTGCTCTACCAGCCGGCGCTGCTCGTGTTCGGCCGCGTAGAGACGCGCGTTTTTGAGCGCAATTCCCAATTGCGCAGCAATGGACTCGTATAGGCGCACGTCTTGCTCGGTAAAAGCGTTGGGCTCTCTGTGCTCCACGTTGAGCACGGCCACGATTTGGTCATCCACCCGCACCGGCACGGCCAGTTCTGAACACAACTCGATTGCGCTTGCAAACTTGTAGTAATTTGAGATGGCGTAAGTGTCGGGGATTAGCACGGGTTGGCCTGTGAGGTACACCTGACCGGTGACGCTATTATGTATCGGGACGCGCAACTCTTCTGGCTCAGACACCGTGATGCCGATGATGGAAGGATGGATGATCATGTGTTCGCCCTCAGGGTCGGGGAATGACAGGCTCAAGCCGTGAGGATGCAACGTTTGTTCGATTGTCTGGAGCACCTGCGTCACGATGTGATCGAAATCCAGCGATGCGGCCGCAGCTAAAATAATCTCCTGTAAGAGCCGGGTTTCAGCAAGACGACGTGTGACTTCTTCATACAATCGAGCGTTTTCGATCGCCGCCGCTGCCGATCCTGCTAACGTGTTGAGCAGGTTCAGATCGTTTTCGTCAAACAATTTATCGCCCCAGTTAATAGCCTCGACGACGCCGATGATCTTGTCCTTCGCTGTGAGGGGAACGGCTAACAGCGAGCGCGTCTTCAAACCGGTGAGGGCATCAATTTGGTTGTAAAAGCGCTTGTCCTGCTGTGCGTTGCTGATGAGTACCGCCCGTCCGGCACGCAGCGCCTCACCGGCAATGCCGGCCGTCGATGGCATACGGGTGCCGACGAGCTGCCCAGAATTTGGGCCTACGGCAGCGGCGAAAATCAGACTGTCGTCAGCAGGATCACACAACAGCACCGAGGCGGCTTCCGCTTCGAGCAGCACGCGCGTCTCGTGCATCATCTGCTCCAAAACTTCTTCCAGACTCAATGTCGATGTCAGAGCTTGCGTGGTTTTGTTAAGCGCGCTTAACTCGCGGTTGTGACGCGTGAGGGCTTCCTCGGCTTGCTTGCGCGCGGTAATATCCCGGATAATGCCGACGATTTGGGTGATTTCACCGGTAGGCGCGTGTATGGCAAACACTGTGATGGTGGTGATGATGGTTTCTTTTTTCGTTGAATGATATTCCGGGCCGATAACTTCCAAATCCATTGCAGCTTCAAAGGGGGGTAAGGATTCACCCTGCAACGCCCGTATCACCATAGCTTGCAGACCTGGCGTATTATCCACGAGGGCACTATGCAACAGGTTGAATTTGTCCACGACGAGGTCTGCGGAGGGAATACCGAACATCTCTAAAAACGCCTGGTTGACGATGGTGGCTACGCCCTCAGGTGTAAAGACGCCAATGGGGTAGGGCATTTGTTGGATGATTTGACTCAAGCGCGCTTCGCTGGCGGCCAGACGGCGTTCCAGGTCGTGTTTGTTTAACGCCGTCTCGATGGTGGAACGCAGTGTTTCGATCTCGAAGGGCTTGATAAGATAGCCGAAGGGTGAGGTTTGCTTGGCACGCTCTAACGTTTCGGCATCGCCGTAAGCCGTGAGGTAGATGATGGGGATGTCAAATCGCTCGCGTACCTGGATCGCAGCGGAAATGCCATCCATTTTCCCTTTTAAGCGGATATCCATTAGGATGAGGTCGGGTTTGCTGCGCGCCACAGATTCCACGACCGCTTCGCCATAGATTTCGTGCTCGGCGATTTCGTAGCCGCTGCGTTCCAGGTTCATCTTGAGCATTTCGGCTACGACGACTTCGTCCTCTACCACAAAAATGCGTGCCTTTGCCATATTACTTTTCCTCATTCCAGGTAAATGTGACTGCAATACATGTGCCTGCGTTTTGTGCTATGCTTAATTCACCGTCGATTTGGCGCGTCAACATTTTGATGAGCCGTAGCCCCAGGCGGGTGGAGGTCTCCGATTCCACACTTTCAGGCAGCCCCACGCCGTTATCGGCGACTTCGAGCCGTGCATGACCATCGACTTGATGCAACGCCACACGTAGGGTGGGCGGTGCACCGTCGGGTGACTGCCATTCTGGCGGGAAGGCATATTTCAGCGCGTTGGCAATCAACTCGTTCATAATGAGTGCACAGGGAATGGCCAGATCGATGTCCAGTTCCAGGTCGGCGATGGATTGCTCTACGACGATTCCTCGTACCATTGCGTCGTAAGTTTGGGTGAGATAACGCGCCAGGGATTGGAAGTAGAGCTGCGCGTTGACCTGCGATTCACCAGGTGTCTGGTAAAGCCGTTCGTGAATCAGGGCGATGGCCTTGATACGGTTCTGGCTTTCGCGCAACATCTGCTGCGTGCCTTCATCCTCGATTGCACCAAACTGTAGCTCCAAAAGCCCCAAGATTACCTGTAGGTTGTTCTTGATGCGATGGTGGATTTCGCTGAGCATCAGCGTCTTCTCATCCAGGGCGGTTTGGAGTTGCCTTTGAGAATCCTTGAGTGCGGTAATATCGCGACCTACGCCTACAAGCCCGATGACCTCACCTTCTGGCCCAGGCAATGGGGAAAGCGTGGTTTGAAAGTGTGCGTCGTTCACCTCCCACTCGTAGGTCACACTGACGCCAGTTGCCAAGACCTGCCTGTTGGCCGTCTCGTGGACGCGTCCGGCTTCAGGTCCGAAAATATCACGGGCGGTGCGGCCCAGGAAGGATTCCGGCGATGTCCCCATGCGCTCTATCCATTGCCCATACAGTGCGGTGTGACGCTGTTCGGTGTCCAAAGAGAAAATGACGTCGTCCATCGAATCGACGAACGAGCGCAGCCACGCTTCACTGGCTTTGAGGGCGGATTCGGCCTGGCGCTGCGCAGTGATATCTTCACCGATGGCGGATACGCCAATGATGTTGTTATCAGGATCGCGCACGACCATGTTGTTCCAGGCGATCAGAGCGCGGCTGGTCCCACCTTCGACAAGAATTTCGTTTTCGTGATGTGGCGGGAAGCTGCCGTTGGCGAAGTTTTTCGCGAAGGTCGCATGCATCTCAGCCCGGATTTCAGATGGGATGAAGGTCTCGAACCAGTCGCAGCCAAGCACCGCATCCCGTTCCATACCCACTAGCTGTAGTCCAAAGTCGTTGCAGAAGGTGACCCGGCCTTCGAGATCCAACATCAACGCAAACAGGTGCATGTTTTCCAACATTTCGCGGAACTTGCGCTCGCTGGCCTCCAAGGCTGCCTGGGAACGTTTACGTTCTTCTAGTTCCTGTTGCGCTTGCGTATAGAGTTGAGCGTTCTCGAGAGCGATGGCAGCGGCACGGGTCAACGGCAGCAAGCGTTCGACATCCTGAGGGCTAAATGTTCCCACCTGGTCGCTGTCCAGACGCAGTACACCCACGACATTCTCGCCCAGGCGGATAGGCACGGAAATGTGTGCGCGGATCCAGGCAGTCGCCGGAAGATGTTGCCAGTGTGGATCGTCGTGAGCATCTGCTGTGATATACGGTTCGCCGTTGGCAATCAACTCGGCGTTGATAGGGTAATCGGATAACGGTTGGAGCATACCCGCGAGTTCTTGCTCAATACCATATTCGGTGTAGCCACGCCAGCCTACAATGTGCAGTGTCTCGCCTTCCACCAGGGCGATATTGGAAGCGGTGGAAGGTACTAAACGCTGCGCCTGATGCAAGATTTCCATGAGCACGTCGGAAGTATCCAAGGCCGAAGCCAGTGCCAGGGTCACATCGCGCAAGGTCTCGGCGCGCAGGCGTTGCTCATGTTCAGCTTCCAGCAGAGCGGCACGCTCGATTTCTTGCTGGCGGCGTTCGGTGACGTCCTTGACGAGCGTAGCAAACTGCCGGGGCCGTGGGCTATAAGCCCACACCTCGTAATACCGCTCTAGCTCCGGCACGTAATCTTCTAAATAGGCTGGTTCGCCGGTGAGCGCTACTTTCCCGTAGTCGGTGATCCAGTGGGGATCGAGACCGGGCAATATCTCCAGGACAGTTTTCCCCAGGCACTCCGCACGTTTGAGGCTGGTGATTTGTTCGTAGGCTGGGTTGAGCTCTAGGAAGCGATAGTCACACGGGACGCCCTGTGCGTCGGTGATGACCTCGTGTAGGGCGAAGCCCTCGGTCATTTGTTCGAACAGCGCGCGATATTTCTGTTCGCTCTCGCGCAAGGCCGCGAGTATCTTTTCCATTTCCGATTCGGCCCGTTTGCGCTCGGTGATGTCAACACCGAAGGCAAAATTGTAACCTTTACCGTTGTATTCCAGGTAATTGACGGTGATTTCCACGGGATAGATGTGCCCTTCGCGGGTGCGATGGCGGCTTTCCAACGTGAAGGTTTTGCGTTGTTGAAGAATTTCTTGCCAATAGCCGTGCCAACGTTCGGTGGAAAAATTTGGATCTATATCAATGATGTTCATCGTTAAGAGTTGCTCGGGGGTATAACCCAAAGCCTCGCACGCTCGTTTGTTAACGTAGATCAAACGCCCGTCTTCGTCGATCCAATAGACTTCGATGGAAGCCTGTTCTACCGCAAATTGCGTCATCCGCAGCATCTCTTGCGCCTGCACCTGCGCGGTGACGTCTTCCACGGTGGCGATCATGCCATTGAATGTGCCTGACTCGCCCAGCATTGGCGCTGCATTGATACGCAGCAACACGCGCCGGCCGTCAGGCCATTCGATGGCCTGACGCACGTCGTTGACCGGGCGCAACGTTCGTTGCACCTGGGAAAAGGGCTGTGCATCATCAGGGAATGGGCCACCGTCGTAATCCGTATGTCGCCATTCTGGATCGTTGTAGGTACGCTCATGCATCTGATCGCGGCTTAAGCCCAAGACCTGTTCAGCCTGCCGATTGGCGAACTCAATCTGTCCCTCACGGTTCACCATCACGATGCCTGCAGGACTGGTCTCCATAACCCGGCTGACCAGGTCGCGCTCAGCGCGTAGTGCTTCCTCCGTCTGTTTGCGTTCAGTGATGTCCTGGACTACCCCAATGGAGCGGATAGGCTCACCTTGGGCGTTGTATTCGTTCCGGCAGATCTCATGTACCCACTTGATCCGTCCATCCTGCATCAGCAATCGGTGGGTGATTTCATACGGGGTTCCATCGCGCAACGATGCGCTGTAGGCGTGATCGACCATAGTGCGGTCGTCGGGATGGACGCTATCCAGGAATGCCTCGTAGGAAGCGCCAAAGCGCTCGGGTTCGATCTCGAAGATTTCGAAGATGCTGTCCGACCACTGCAACTGTCGGGTGGTCAGGTCAAATTCCCACCGGCCTAATTGGGCGATCTGTTGTGCTTCCTTGATATCTGCCTCGCTGTTCTGCAATGCCTCCATTGCCTGCTTGCGTTCGGTGATGTCACGCCCAATGCCCACCAATCCAACAATCTGCCCATCCGCATCATGGAACGGTACTTTGGAGGTGAGTTGCCAGAATGTTTTGCCGTCGCGGTTGGTCAGCAATTCCTCGCGGTCGTGCACTGGCGTTCCACTGTTAAGCACAGCCTGGTCATCGGCCATAAAGCGCGCAGCCACTTCAGGTGGGAACAATTCCGCGTCGGTTTTGCCAAGCACCTCAGCTTCTGGGAGACCGATGTTGTCCAGGTCGGCGCGGTTGGCGAGTGTCTTGCGTCCTTGCAGATCTTTGGCGTAGATGGCGTCGGGTAGATTGTCGATCAGCGTGCGCAAGAGGCGGCGCTCCTGCGCCAGTGTTTGTTCTGCGTATCTGCGTTCATCGATCAGTTTTTCGCGCTTTAGCCGGTTCGCCATCAACCTACCTAGTAGAGCGGAAGCTATCGGATAAATCATCAGTACCGGTGCGCTGATGTTGCGAAGCGTGTGCAGAGCCATTTCCCAAGGTAGGGTGAACATCAACGCCAGCATAATCAGGTGGGTCACAAGACCGAACAGATAGAGTTCGGGCAGTTTGATCTCGTCTAGCCTCCTTCGGCGCACGCGTCGCCAGATAAGACCAAGACTGCCCGTTACCAAAACCGTAGAAACGCCGGGCCACACGCCAGGCCCGCCCTGAAGCAGTCGTAGGGCGGCGGTAATGGCCATCGCAATGAGCGTAGGGACAGGGCCGAAAAATAGTCCCGAAATGCTGAGCAGGACGGAGCGCGTGTCGAAGACCAATCCAGGAACCAGAACCCACGGGGTTAGCATCACCGCGATGCCAATGATGCTGATAATCAGGCCGGCCAGCAACCGACGTTGCAAAGACGCTTCTTGCCCGGCGCTCCAACGCAGCACAAACACGTCAAAGACCAGGACCAACGATAGCAACAGTGCTGCATTTTGTATCAATCCGAGAAAAGATAATGTATTCATGACTTAATTTTGTATAGGATGATGCGAGTCGTTGTTATGCTGAACATATTGGAGCGATCCGTATTCCTATCAATTTTGTTCTACAGAAGCCTGTATTAGGTGCAGTTTTATGGTTCTACTAATTCTAACACCCTTTTAACACACTATTATACCCTGGATTTGACGAAATCATATTCATCATACGTTACACTTTGATAACGAAAGGTTACGCACGCAGTGTTTGCACACGGTAGATGTGCATCTCCCCCTTGCCTTTGACCGGAACGAGGCCGAGAGATTCGGCCATGCACTGCTCTTTGACCCAGGCCCAGGCGTCTTCACTGAGATTGACGGCTTCCGTTGCGCCGTGGCTCTGGATGCGTTCGGCTGTGTTGACGGTATTACCCCAAATGTCATAGAGATACTGGCGGTGACCCACGACCCCCGCCATCACCGGGCCGATGTGGATGCCGACACGTACCTGCCAACCGGCAGGCAGTGCTCGCGCTACGGGGATCATATCCAGGCCACAGCGTATGCAATTGAGGACAGGATTATTC
This sequence comes from Anaerolineae bacterium, assembly GCA_046260035.1. Taxonomy (GTDB): domain Bacteria; phylum Chloroflexota; class Anaerolineae; order B4-G1; family SLSP01; genus DSWT01. The sequence continues at coordinate 6,090 of JBJYXQ010000326.1, read as the reverse complement.
AAAGGGCGTAGCAACCCGGCCGTGGCCATAAAGGCGTCGCCCAAAGTCTTGATCTTTTGCAGACCGTAGCGCAGCGCCAGGTTTTCGTAAGATTCGATCAGGGTTTGCAGGTTGGCGAGGATATCTTCGGGAGTATGTGTTTCACAATAGGGGGTGAAATTGGCGATGTCGGCGAAGAGAACGGCGACGTTGGGGAACTGGCGTGGTTGGACGGTGCCGGTGCTCTTGAGTTCTGCGATGATCTCCTGGGGCAGGATAACGTGCAGCAGATCATCGAAGCGCTGGCGCTCGTCCTCGATGCGTTGCAAATACTGGACCTCTTGATCGCGTAGGTGTTTCTTTTCGAGACATGCGGCCACACGCGCATTGAGCAAGACCGCGTTGACCGGTTTGGGAAGATAATCTTCCGCACCCAGTTCGATGCACATAGCAATTCGGTCAATGTCGTCTAGCACCGATACGATCACTACGGGGATGTCCTGCAAAGCGGATTCGGCTTTGAGGAGGCGCAGGACTTCGTCGCCGTTGAGTTCCGGCATTTCCATATCGAGGATGATAAGATCGGGCTGCATCTGACGGGCCATCGCCAATCCCTGGCGACCGTCCAAAGCCCAAAGTACGTTGTGCCCGGTTTCGCTCAGCAGGGCTTCGAGGAGCAGCGCTTGTGTAGGGCTATCTTCTACCACCAGAATAGTTTGCTCGGATGCCCCCGGTTGTAGCGGGTGTGACCCGTAGCCTACGGACGTCATCCCTGTAAGCAAACTGTATTCTGAGGCGGAATCTTCCATGAGTTATAGCCATTCCCAGTCGCTATCGGGAAGGTCGGGCATCACTGGTGCGCCCGTGATGATGTCCATTTGTTTGAGTGTCCCCACCAGCACCGAATCAGCAAAGGCATCTTTGGGGATGTACTCCACCGCACCGAGTTGTAATCCTTGCACGATAGCGTCGTGCTCATCGTATTGCGTGAGCATAATCACCGGTAGAGAGATGGTCTCCGGCCAGTGCTTCAACGTCTGGCAGACTTGGAAACCATCCATATCCGGTAGTTGGATATCGAGGATAATGGCAGCAGGTTTTATGGTGCGCGCCAAGGTCAACCCTTCCGCGCCGGTAGTGGCCAGGGTCACATCCAAGTCATTGATCTCCAACAGTGCCCGCAGTGCAAGCGCCTGGGTGGGGCTGTCTTCGATGACGAGGATAGTTTTTTTCATGGCACTTTCACCGCTTCCATCTTTTCCAATGTGATCTGCACATTATTGGCCGGCAGCGCATCCACGGCGAGATGATCTACCATCCACTGTACATCGCGCAGTGCGGCGGGAGGGATGTGCGCTTCTTTGCCGTCAGTGGTCGTGCAGGTGACGCGGACGCCGAGTTGCTCCGGGTCCTGGATGCTTTCGATGGCGATCTGACCGACGCGCAATATGCCCAGGCTCATCGCGTTCGCCATCGAAGAGGTTGCCAGCGAGATGCGTGCCTGGCTGGTGACATCCATGCCGATGGCGCGGGCCAACTCGCGGGTCTTCTGGCGCGCGTTGATGACGTCGCGGTAATCGCGAACGATGACCGTGGTCTTGAGCCGCCCGTTTTCACCCAGATTGCGCCGCACCAGCTCCACAAAGTCCTTGATGTTGAAGGGCTTGAGGAGATACTCGGTTTCCAGGCGGTCTACCTGTGATTCGAGTTCGGGCGTGCCATAGGCGGTGATGAGGATGGTACGCGACACAAGCTTCTGGCGGTAGATGTAACGCAGCAAGTCCATCCCGTTCGTGCCGGGCATTTTGAGGTCTGTGATGACGACGTCGAAATGCTCACCTTGCGCCAGACATTGTAGCGCTTCCTCGCCGGAAGTGCGCACTGATACTTCGCACTCGTTGCCCAGGGCGCGTGTCAACGCATCGCCTAGCATGCGTGCTAAGCGCAGTTCATCATCAACAACTAGAACCCGTTTTTTGTCCATAACTTCACCTCTTATTCTTTGCGAGAGCGACGTGGCCCAATGTCTGCAAACGCTGGGCGATTTGTGGCGGCGCGAGGATCTCATTGGCCACTTTGCGCACAATGACTTCGTGCGGCATGCTATCGACGACGCACGTTTTCTCATCTTGGGCGATGACCCATCCACCCTGGCGACGTAGTTTTTCCAATCCTTCAGCACCATCGTCACCCATACCTGTCAGTTGGACACCGACGGCACGTGGTCCGTACACGTCTGCCATAGAATTGAACAGATAGTTGATAGAGGGCCGCAAGCCGCGATAGGGCGGGTCTTTGCACAGCTCAATGATGCCCGATGTATTGAGCTGCAGATGGCAATCGTCGGGTGCCATCAGAACACTACCCGGCTGTGGTGCATATCCGTGTCCAGCGAGGCTGACGCGCAGGGAGGTCTGGGTGTTAAGCCATTCAGCCAGCCCTGGCCCAAAGCCTTTGGTGATGTGCTGCACGATCAGGATCGGCAGGGGGAAGTCCGCCGGGAGTGGCCCCAAGATGGTCGCCAGGGCCGCCGGACCACCGGTCGAAGAACCGATGCCGATGATCTGTGCGCTCGGGCGTGGCCCTGGGCTTTTCATCTGTTCTGGCAGTGCTGTTGTTGTGGGTGGGGATGCCGCCGCTCCTGGCGACGCGGTTTTGCGCGCCTCGCGATCCCAGCGCCGCACGACCGCCACATTTGCCATCAATCGCATCGTCTGCAGTACTGTTTCCCAGGCCACATCGTCACCTAGAGGGGGCTTGTTTACCACCGCCAGCGCGCCCAGCCGCATCGCCTCGAAAGTGAGATTCACGTCGGAGTACATCAGTGTGCTGGTGAGTAGCACGATGGGTGTGGGCACTTCGCGCATAATGGTGCGGGTGGCCTCCAGGCCGTCCATCTCCGGCATGATGATATCCATCGCGATGATGTCCGGGTGGACGCGGCGTGCCAGTCGCACGGCATCTTCCCCGGTCTCACCCACGCCGACGACTTGTAAGCCGCCGGCGCTTTCCAGCATAGCGACCAACAACTCTCGCGCTGTGCGCGAATCGTCGATCACCAAAACGCGAATGGGTTGGGGGGCGTTATCCGTCGACATCGGTCGCCTCCGGGGTGGGCATGGTTTCCGGCAACGGATCAGAGACTGGCTCTGCTGCGGCAGGCGGCTGCACCTGTTCCAAACTATCCAGGACGACGTGGTAGGCATAATCGTCTTTGACGACAAAGTCCTGAGCCCCTGATTCCAGAATTTCCATAAACGCCTCTGGCTCATCGTGGCTGGTGAGGACGATCACCGGAATCGATGTGGTCTGCGGGTTGGCTTTCAGTTCCCGGCAGACTTCGAAGCCGCTCATCCCCGGCATTTCCAGGTCCAAGATAATCGCGTCGGGTTGTTGCGCGTCGGCGAGCGCCAATCCCTGGCGGCCATCGGCGGCGCGCAGGACCGTCAGTCCGGCATCTTCTAGCACATTTTGCAGCGCCAATGCCTGTACTAAACTGTCCTCAATGATTAAAATTGTGCTCATCCCTACCTCCGTTGAAAAAGTCTGGCAGTCTTTGGTTTTTCTGTCTGCCAATCTTCAATCAGATTAGCTGTTCAATTGTTTCGAGCAGGTTATTCTGATCGAAATTGCCTTTGACGATGTAAGCGTCGGCGCCAGCCTCGATGCCACGCGCTTTGTCAGCGGCTGAAGCCAGTGATGTGACCAGAATGACGGGAACCTCTGCAGTACGTGTGTTCGTCTTCAACTGCGTTGTCAGATCAATGCCGTCCAGGCGTGGCATAGCCACGTCGGAGATCACCAAATCGGGCAGCGCGATGTCGGCCTCGATGGCATTCAGGGCTTCCAAACCGTCGGTTGCTACGCTGACGTAATAGCCAGCAGCTTCCAGGATGTTCTTTTCCAATGTACGCGTGGTGATGGAGTCATCCACGATGAAGATATGTTTTTGTGGTTTGGCTGCGTCGGCTTCGGCCTCCGCGGGCGCTGTCTGCAGAACTGCGATGCCCCGTCCTTCATTGCGCAGTGCCAGCTTGATCAAGTCTCCGGCATTGAGTACGAGCAGCACGGCACCGTCACCGGTAATGGTGGCGCCGGCAATTCCGCCAAGACGCTGTACCTGGCTTCCCAGGTCCTTGATGACGACTTCCTGTTCGCCGAGTAACTCATCCACGATGAAGGCCATCCGCCGTTGCGCTGAGGCGAGCAGAAGTACGGTCAAGCGATGGTCGGGCTTATCCCCCTGCGCTGTGCGGGGCAGGCCAAGCACGTCGCTGAGATGGGCGACACTAAAGGCAGTCCCATTGTAGCGCAGCATCTCGCGTCCTCCCACGTGATAGATTTCGCGCGGTGTGACATCGAGGATACGCTCGATTGCGTTCAAGGGAATGGCGTAGGTCTGGTCCGAGACCTGCACGACGAGTGCGCGCGAGCTGGTCAGTGCTAGCGGCAGTGTGAGTGTGAACGTCGCGCCGCTGCCATTGTTGGAGGCGACGTGGATGCGTCCGTGCAGTTCTTCTACGTTGCGACGCACCACATCCAGCCCCACGCCCCGTCCGGATACGTCGGTCACGATGGGGCTGGTGGAGATGCCGAGACCGAAGATGGCTTCGGTCAGTTCCATCTCGCCCAGGGTGTGCGCCTCAGCGCCATTGCGTCGCGCGAGAACACGCCGAATCGCCTCGAAATCCAATCCCCTGCCGTCGTCGCTGACGCTGATAACGACGTTCTTCTCCACCTGCTCGGCCTTGAGCGTGATCGTCCCTGCTCGGGGTTTTCCTAGGCTGACGCGCACATCAGGCGTTTCCATCCCGTGATCGATGGCATTGCGTAACAGGTGGATGAGTGGGTCCTTGATCTGCTCCAGCACTCGTTTATCCAGCTCCACATCCCCGCCGATAATGGTAAGGGCGGCCTCTTTACCCGCCGAGTGGGCCAGATCGCGCACCATCCGCCCGAAGGTGGCGGTGATGGTGTTGAGTGACAACATCCGTGCGCGCTTGATCTCGTCTTCCAGCGCGTCGACGGCGAGCGAGAGCTGCATCGTATCGTTGGAGTATTCGCGTCCCATGTCGTTGATCAGCGCGACCATATCGCGCAAGTGTTCCTGACTTGCCGTGAGGTAGGAGAGTAGACGATCGGTATCGCGGCTCAGGTGATCTTCGGCTGTGCGACGAGCGGCACGACGGTTTAGACGGCCGTAAGTTTCGCGCACAGCGAGCCATTCCTTTTGCCAATCGCCCATCGCGTCTTGCGCGTGTTGCACCTGCGCCAGCCGTTGTTCGGCACGGATGCGGGTGATGTGCAGTTCGCTGAGTTGCGCCATCAGTGCGTCGAGCTTGGCGGCGTCGATGCGAATGGTTTCTACGCTGCTCGCGCGTTCTGCAACCCGCTCTATGGCACGTTCTGCGCGCTTTGTGTCCTGCCCTGCGTCGCGCTCTGTGCGCAACACGGGCGTTTCCTCGGTAGCCACGGGATCGTCGGGTGCTTGTGGTACTGTGGCGCGTGTTTCTGGTTCCGTGGCTTCCTTGGGTGGGGTTGCCACCGATGGCGTCGGAGTCAGGATCGGCTCCGGTGCGGATGACTTGGGTTTGCGGAAGGGGTCCAGCGCAGCCACGGCCTGGGTCGCCTGCGGTGGCGGACTGGTTGCCCCGGCTTCGAACGCTTTCTCGACGTCCTGGATGGCATCCAGCACTCCATAACAGGCTGTAAACAGCGCCGGTGTTAGCTCGATGGTTTGTTTGTTCACCCCATCGAGCACGTCTTCCAGTGCATGCGCCATCTGTGCCACCACATTGACACCCACGGCACGCGCCGCGCCTTTCAGGCTATGTGCTGCCCGGAAGATCGCCCGCAGTGTCTCGGGTCTCTGGGTGCTATCCAGCCGATTCTGTTCCAGAGCCAAGAGTCCATCGTTCATCGTCTGGATGTGTTCGGCCAATTCTGCACGAAAACTGGCGATTAACTGCTTGCGAACCTGTTCACTGATCGCCATAGTATCCCCTTTCCTAGTCCTTAGTCGTTAATCTTCGACTTAAAATTGTTAGTTGATGCGATATTGTTTGACGGTCTGCATAAGCGTGGCAGCGAGATTGTTGAGATCCTGGGCCG
>JBJYXQ010000325.1:3793-4961 GCA_046260035.1 Anaerolineae bacterium | reverse complement strand
AAAAACACTTTTCAATTCTCTTTTGCACCCTCAAACACAAAGACTACACATAAAATGCACTTACGCGCGAGAATGAAAAGTCCTGAAAAATATGGTATGATAGGAAGAAAAAATTAGAAAAAGGATAGGAAAGAACTATGATACGAGGGATATTGTATACTTTAGGCCGCATTTTGATTGCGCTGTATGCGCGGCTGTTTATGGATCTCCAGATTCTGTGGCAAGCGCCGCTGCCTCCGGGACCGAAACTTATCGTGGCGAACCACCCGAGTTTTAGCGATCCTTTTGCCATCTCGTTGCTCTCCTCGCGCCCAATGGCGATCCTGATCACCTCCATCGCCTTTCTGGTCCCCATATTCGGCTACTACTTGAAACGAGCGCGTCACATTCCGGTTGTCGAAGGGGCAGGACGCCCGGCGTTCGATGAGGCACTGAAACGGCTGAAGGCCGGCGATACGGTGGCGCTCTTCATCGAAGGGAAAATCAGCCCGCGTGATGGCGGCTTCTGCCCACCGCGCACGGGTGCGGCCCGTCTGGCCATGAGTGCGGGTGTGCCGATCATCCCGGTGGGCATACAGATCGTGCAGGAGCGGCTGCGCGTCATCGAAGCCAAAATCAAAGGGGAAACTTACCCTGAACAGTGGTACTTACGCGGCCCGTTTCGCATGGTCGTGGGTGAGCCCATCCACCTGGAAGGTGATGCTGAAGATCGTCCTCGCGTAGTGGCGGAGTCGCAGCGCATCATGCAACGCATCACCGATTTGGTCCGTGAAGGTGAACATCAACTCCAAGAAAGCGCGCTTCGCCGTAGGGAAAGACGACGGCGCACGAAAGCCGATACAGGCTAGAATTTCTGGTCACTGGGGGCAATCATGATCGATGTTTGGGGAGTGTTTTCCAATAGCCTGTGGATTCTGGGACTTGCCGTACTCCTGGCCGTGTGGAGTTACGCTTCGTACGAAGCCAGCCGTCGCAAGCAGAAAGTCCGCCACGTCATCCGTGAATTGGGCTACGCGCTGGTCCTGAACGCAGGCATGGTGCTGTTTCTTGCCGGGATGGCGACCACAGAAGATCGCTGGTGGGCGCGCGGTCTGTGGATCATAATTGGTCTCGGCGTCATTGCCGAGAGTGTTTGGCTTGTCATCCAGCATCGCAAGGCCGCAGCGCC
>JBJYXQ010000325.1:1829-3693 GCA_046260035.1 Anaerolineae bacterium | reverse complement strand
CGCAACGTTGAGCAGATATCGATTTTTGTGGAGTATCTGACCGGGCAATATGCCGGGACGCTGTGGGCGCAGCGCCTTTTCCCACAGATGGAGGAATCCAATGAAGCATCGTAATCGTTTTCAACGCTGGGTTATCGGCCTCGGCGGATTAGCCCTGGTCACAGGTCTGCTTGTCTGGCTGCGCCGTCGCACCGACAAAGTCACACTCCAACGGCATTTCTGGGACGTGATCTACGACCGGCTGGCAGCGCTCTACGACAGCGTGGACTGGTTCACCGGCGGGATGACCCACCGTTTGCGGCAACCCGCGCTGCGCTACCTGCCAGCGGAAGGCAGCCGGGTGCTGGAGATCGGTTTCGGCAGTGGACGGCTGCACGTCGAATTGGCAAAGCGCTACACGATGGCCGGTCTGGATCGCGCGCCGGGTATGGTGCAGCTCACCGAGCAGCGGTTGGCCACGCGCGGCCTCACATCCGACCTACAGGTGGGCGATGTCACATCGCTCCCGTGGGCCGAGGCAACCTTCGACGCCGTGCTCTCGACCTTCGCCTTCAGCGCCTTCCCGGACTCCGACGCCGCGCTGGCTGAGATGGTGCGGGTACTCAAGCCAGGTGGCGTGGTCATCATCGTGGATGCCGGGGAAGCCCAGGACGGCAATGCGATGGCACATTTCCTGGCGCAACTCTGGGCAGCGTTCGGCGATTACATGCGCGATGAAGTTCCTTTGATGGAAGCCTACGGCCTGACGGTAACCCGCGAGGATTATGGGCCATGGGGATGCGTCCACGTGACGGTGGGCACGAAACCACGGTAAAAAAGCGACGTAAAACGCGAGCTAACGGAAAAGCTCAAGCACGGCGCGAGTTACCCAACGAGCCTGTCAATTCAGAGTGTCCCACATAACCAAATCGTGCCGCGATACAAGGCCACGAAGCGGCGTCGCCTGCAGTATGTGTTGGGCCGCTTGCTTAGTGTGTACTAGATCCAGTGCGCCAAGGTTTTTTGATCATCCATCAGTGCTGCCTCTTGGACCTTGAATCTGTTCATTGCTGCTGCGACAAGACCAACTAGCACTACCAGAATGATCGCGATCATAAAGCCATACTTGCTCATTGTGAAGATCGTCTTCAGCCAGGCAACAACCGCAGGCCGAGCCGGATAGACCACGATCATACTCACGAGGCAGATGTTCTCCAGTAAATCGAAGACAGACCCAAGAGCGAATAGGTTTAGTCTTTGCAGTATGCTTCCGGGCCTGAAGCCGCGCTGGAGCAGCCACGAAATAGACAGACCGACAAACAAGAATCCCAGGATAGGGAAAATGAGATCCCATGTCAGGTGGAACCAGAGCTGATAGGTGCGTCCGCCATCGCCCCAGGATTTCATAATCGAGAAAACCTCTTCTGGTGTGTAGAAGTCGGGATCGTCTAGAGATACCATTTCATCTGCGGCAGGGTAAATGAGGCTGAGAAGAGGCAGAGTAATGACCATAAAAAGCACAAGCGCTGCGAAAACAGATAGAATAAGCCGACCTTTGGCCCAAGCATGGAAATGATCTGAGAGTTTTGATAACATAGCTTTCTCCAGGAATAGTGTCGACAACAAACGACTGATCCAGACATAATTTGTTAAGCGCTTGTACGCCTGTGAGATGCTGAATGGCTTTAATCTTTTATGACCGGATCAGTAATTGAGTATTGGTTGGACTTTGAGCGGCCCAACTCGCGTTTCGCCATTCACCCTTTATAAGCGTATGTAGCGCGGGCGAGACGCCCGCGCTACATTTTTGTCATTCGCCGAGGCGCGTGATGCTGCCTGAACCGACGATCGTCTGATCGATGGTTGGCCGCCCGGCGTAGGCCAC
>JBJYXQ010000325.1:0-1729 GCA_046260035.1 Anaerolineae bacterium | reverse complement strand
AAATCCACATCCCCGGAACCAGGGATACGGACATCCACATCGGTCGCCACACACTCAGCAGCGCGCAAATTTCCGGAGCCGCTAATCCGCAACGTGATGGTCGTCGCCTCCAGGTCGCCCAGATCGACGTTGCCGGAGCCGGCGATGGTCACTTCGATAGACTTGGCATCCAGGTCAGGCGCACTGACGTTACCGCTGCCGGAGAGCACAATTGTGTCGAGCGCCTTCACCGTCAGGTAGAAGCGGACGGGCTTCGTCGGGCGTAGTGCCGTGTTCATCCGGGTATCGATCTGCACTTGCCCGCCGCTCGTGGTGATCTCGAAGTATTCGAGCAAGTTATCCTCAGCCTCGATGCGCAGCTCTTCTTTGTCGCCGAAAGCGATGGTCAGATCACCGAACGTCGCTAATTCCACACCTGTGATATTGTCGAATGTGTGCGTCTCCGTATCGATCAGACCCGATCCGCGAACGGCGCCGAAACTCGCGGGGCCACATGCCAGGCTGCTCACGAACAGCAGCAACACAACCAACATAATTAAACCACTTTGCTTTTTCATTTTGTTACCCCCTTTCGATTTCCCGGCGGTTTTACCGCTCAGAAACCGACTCGCGTAGATTGAGATGTGGGCGCACGTTGGAGAGGAGCAACAAGACGCCGATCCCCATCAACAACGCCGGACCAACCAGGTTAAGCACCCACCAGCCAGGCCGGAGAGCGACCAGTCCCAACATCCCGATCAGCCCTATGGCTGCAATCGCACAGAGGATCGTCCCGGCGATGAGCAGCCCGGAGCGATGTTTGCGGAAGTAGACGAACAACAGCGCCAACCCCACCGAGAGCGGTTCGATGGTCCACAGCACGGTCCATACTTCCCACCAGCCGGTGAACGCGCAGAACTGGAACAACAGCCCGTTCGCCCCGATGATGATGGCCGGGATCATCAGCCAGACGTTGCGCATGAAGAGCGCCGCCAGGGCAAAGCCCACCGCGACGGACCACACTTCCACTGGCCAGAGCCACTCCCAGGCTTCCCACACGTTGAAGACGCTGGTGAAGAGCAAGATGCCGCCCGTCGCCAGGACCGGCGCACCGGGGATGAAGAACGCGCTCAGGCCGCGCTTGTGAGGCCACAGCAACGGGATCAGCATGAAGAACACGCCCAAGCCAACGACGATCATCGGCCACAGCCGCCAGATGCCCCAGTGCCACCGGATGCCGAACATCGGCAGCGCGATGTTGACCACCAACGCCAGACCGCCCAGCAGAATAAGAGAAATACCGACTAAAGTTGAAACTCGCTTGTTCATAATTATCCTCCTAACCCAGATAAACCAAAAAATGATAGGCTCACACCGTCCGTTACCCTGCCCGTTGTGCAAGGATTTCGGAGGTTAGGCCCTAACGTGAATATGCTTACAGAATAACACAAAGACAAGAGGGATGCCTACTCGTTAGCTAACAGATAGCTATCGAATGGCTACAAGAAATCAAAAACCCCTGGGGTTTGACAAACTCCAGGGGTTTCAGAAACGCGCACGCAGCCGTCTAAAAGAGCATATTGATGAGCGCTGCGTAATACTGAGGCGTGAGCCACAGAATCACAGCTACGATCGCCCCAATCGAGATCAGGCCCAAGATCACGGCGAAAATGCGCCCTAGCCCACGCGCGAGCACCTTCTTCTTCGCCAGCCAGATTGGCAGCACGAACGAGCCAATGGCAACCCACAC
>JBJYXQ010000324.1:0-1771 GCA_046260035.1 Anaerolineae bacterium | reverse complement strand
AGATGATCCTCAAGGGCTTTGATAGACAGCTCGATGCGTCGGCGCCTGTCGTCCACCTTGAGCACTTTGACCTGGATCTCGTCTCCGACTCTGACGTACTCCTTGGGGTCCTGAATGTAGTCCGAAGTGATTTCGCTCACGTGAACGAGGCCGTCGCGCGTGGCGCCGATGTCAACAAACGCCCCGTAGCGCTCCACGCGTTTTACAGTGCCCTGGTAGACTTGGCCAGAGCGAATCTCGTTCCACTCCACGGCGGGCGGCTCTATCATAGTAAGGTCAATGCGTTTTGCCTTGGGATCTGTGTTCAGCACCCAGACAGTGACAGCGTCACCTTCGCTAACCACGTCACTCACGCGGTTGACGCGCTCCGAGCGCAGCTGCGAAATGTGGACCAAACCATCCATGTCCAGTCCAAAGTTCACAAAGGCGCCGAACAACTCGACGCGCGTGACGGTGCCCTCAAGTTTCATCTTGGGCTTCAAGTCATAGATGCTTGCCGGAGCAGATTCCTCCGTCTCATCGTACAGCTCATCCAATACTTCTGGCACGAAATCAATCCTCCCTGGGACAATTCCCGATTTTCTTTCAGCGGCCGTCATTATACCGATTCCGCTGAGGTCTGTCAAACCTTTTCCCATCGGCAGCGTTTTGCGACGGTCGCGGCCCCCCTGGCTGGCGTAACGGACACCAATAGGCGGAGGCGGGCGCTCATCGGGCCCTTCGCCGCTTCCGGGTGGGCGTGGCGTTGCATAGAACAGCCGCATAGGGGGCAAAGCGACTTGCATCGTCACCCGCTGAAAGAGCGACATAACACGCTCGCGCCACATCCCCCTGTTGCTCGAAATTGAACTTATTCCACGGCCAGTGCTCGGCCATTCCCTGAGTGATGTCGTATGCCGCGTGCCCATGTTCGGCCTGGGCGTGCAACGCATCGACTAGGTAGCGTGGACCCCATTGGCAGTATTGCCATACGTGCGTCAATTCGTGTATCAGCCAAGGCATGTCGCTCCCATCTTGCGCAAGCCTTGTGCTGAAATGAACCGTGCGAAAGAGCGTGACGGCCAGCTTTTTTTCCTGAGCAAGATGTACGCTGCTGCTTATCCGCGCTACGCGGCGTGCCAGGGCAGAGTCCTCAACGATGCGTACGTCCTCGTATGGGATCGAGTTACCAAAAACGCGCAGCGCCTCGTGTATCTCCACAGGCGTCAACATACGTCTGCTTCGACGCCGCACCCACCGCGCAGTGGTGTCAAGCGCCCGGTCGAGTCTTAACCATTCGACCACGGCGGCCAGGACGAGCAGAATGCGCCCTTTGAGAAACATCTGCGTTATGGAACGACCAAGTGTCATCTTGCCTATCCTCATCGTATTTGACACAGCGCCTATTTCGTGGTAATATTTGAGCCGCCATTGGGGGCGTAGTGTAGCGGTTAACATGCTGGCCTGTCAAGCCAGAGATCGCGGGTTCGAATCCCGTCGCTCCCGTAGGAACAAAGCCCTGAGAAGATGCTCAGGGCTTTTTGCTCGCTAGGCTTCTGGCGCCGACGTCTACTGGAAGCCTGCAGCTGCCGCGATCAGCGCAGCATAGACTGCGGCTCCCTCTGGGCGCAGGTGAATCCCATCGTACCAAAACAGTTCCGGCCGATCGATGGATGCGCTGTACCAATCTACCAGCACGGCATTGGCGTACTGCGGGATCTTTTCGGCCAGGACTGCATTGTTGGGCCCTTCCCAACGGCGCGGGACTTTGATGTTTACGACCACGACGCGC
>JBJYXQ010000323.1:0-6407 GCA_046260035.1 Anaerolineae bacterium | reverse complement strand
AGCCAGGTCCACCGGGAAGAAGATTCCGCTTCCAAAGATGTCATGCGATATAGTTACCTTTTTCTGTCAGCAGATTGAGCAGATCAAGCAGATTTTTTTTGCTGTTGATAAACCAAAAATCTGCTCAATTCGCTTAATCTGCTGATAAAATTCGTAAACGTGTTAAGACTCAAGATTCCGTATATCCGCATAAAGCAAGGGCGCGTGGCCCGGTGTGGACACCCAACACGGGCGAGACGATGCTGATCACCAGTTCTCGTGGGGCGAACTCGGCTTGCACGCGCGCTGCCAGCGCTTCAGCTTCCGGCAATGCAGCGTTGTGTAGCACGGCGATCCGCATCGGTTTGCTGGTGTTAAGCCGGTCGAAGAAGTCGTTGTACAGAGCTTGGATTGCCTTTTGGCGTGTCCGTGTGCGGCGTCCGGCTTCGACCATGCCTGTCTCGTGGTTCACCATAATCTGCGGCTTGAAGTTCAACAACGTGCCGATGAAGGCGCTCGCGCCGCCGATGCGGCCTCCTTTGCGGAGATATTCCAGCGTATCGAGCGTCACAATGTAGACCATCGTCTTGCGCGCGGCGTCGGCTGCAGCGATCATCGCTTCTACGTCGCCTCCGGCCTCACGCGCCCGCGCTGCTGCTAGCACCTGCCAACCCAGGCTCATCGAGTTGGACTTCGAATCCACCACGTGCACGGGCATATCGATGATCGGCGCTGCCAATTTCGCAGACTCATATGTGCCGCTCATCGCGCTGCTGATCGTAATCACAACGATCTCCTGCGCGCCCTGCTGCTGCACCCTTTCGTAGATGTTGAGGAAATCCTGCGGCGTGGGCTGCGACGTCGTCGGGTAAACCGGATCGGTGACCAACCGGTCATAGAACGCTTCCGGCAGGATGTCGACCCCGTCGCGCAACTGTTCATCCCCCCAGATAACGGTCAGTGGGAGAACGTTGATAGCGTACTGTTCCCGCAGAGCTTGCGGTAAATCGCACGTGCTGTCCGTAATCAGGGCTATTTTGTGATCTGGCATGGTTCCTCCTTTGGGCTGGTTGCTCGTTGCTGGTTACTGTGAATCCGTTCAATAAGTTTACAGCTGTTTCTAGCGCAGGAGGACAATGCCCACTGCGGTGGCGATAATGACGCCCACGGATGGCACAAGTACCTTGTAGATCGCGCCCCAGTTCGCACCGAAGTAGTTGTGCGTGAGCGCCAGGCACAAGTGCATCGGCGAGAGCATGATACCGCTAAAACATCCAACGAACATCCACACGCCGGAAGCCAGATTCTCGATAGGCAGACCGTTGAGCAGCGGCGCGACCAGCGGCAAGCTCAATGCCATCGCCGCAGCCGCGGTCCCCGTCACCAGACCCACCAGCATTGGCACGACGAAGGCGACGATCAACGGCGGCAGGCCGAGTATGCCCAACGCCTGTGGGATTTGTTCCACCGCCCCCGTATCCTGCAATACTTGCTTGAAGATCATCACACCGAAGATGGACGAGAAGGTGGTGATCGGGAAGCTGCGTGTGAGGATGTCGCGCCATTGATCTGGCCCAATGCGCTTGATCACCATGAACAGCGCGCAGATGACCGCCAGGCTGATGAGCATATTGAACTGCAAAACGACGACGACCACGATCACCAGCAGAATTGGCCATGTGCTGGCGAGCAGATCGAGCCACGCTGCACGTTTGCTCCGTCCGTTTTTCGGGTGGCGTTCTTGACGGATGCCTGCCAATCCCCAGATGGTGCCGACAATCATCGCGGCGACAGTGAGTGGCCACGACGCGCGGATGAAGGCGTAGACCGAAACACCGAGCAGTGCTGAGACCATCAATAGCGAAGAGTAGAGTGGAAAGACGTACTCCATTGAGTGGCGAAACCAGTAGTTGATGTAGGTTTTTCGGCTGGGCGTCAGATCGAGCCGCGTGCCGATCTCGTTGACCATCGGTGCGGAGAACATCGCCCCACCGAGCATCGGCATCAGGCCGATCATGGTGGGCATCAGCGCCAGCACGATGCGGCTATCGGGAACCACGACCTGTAGCGCGGCGACCATGCGCTCCATCGCGTGGGTGCGTCGCATCAATTCGGCCAGAAAGAGCACTAGGAAGACGGCCCCGGCGAGATTCCAGGTGTCTACGGCAAACAGGCCGCGCAGGATAGAGCGAAGCAAATCGAGGAAAGGATAGGCGAACAGGATTGCTGCCAATCCCGTATCCAACAGTAGAATGAGACCGAGGTCCCACTTGCGCATCAGCAGGAAAATTGTCACGCTGAGGATGAGGGCGAATTTGAGTAGATCGAGCATGATTACCTGCTGTGGACCGGGATACCCTGTGTCTGCGCCGCGTCCACCAGCAACGTCATATGCTCTTTGGTGGGCGGGGTCAGATCAGCGGCGCGGTAGTCCCATCCCAGGCTGTTGTATTTGTCCCCCGCCATACGGTGGAAGGGTAACAGTTCGAGGGTGATGGGGGCCGGTTCGCCGGAAGCACCGTCGTGTTGCCCCATACGCAGGTCGCGGAGTTTCCGCACGTAGGCGGCGATGGCGGCGACTTCTCCCGGCGTGTCATTGACCGTGGGGATGACGGGGATGCGGAAGATGATGGGCTTGCCGCTTTCGACGATGCGCCGCGCGTTTGCCAACAGTAAAGCGTTGGGCGCGCCGACGGCGTCGTGGTGTTTGTCCGAATCCATATGTTTGATGTCCATCATCACCAGATCGGTGAGTGGGAGGAGTGCTTCAAGACTTTCCCATGGGACGTTGGCGGCGGTTTCTATGGCAGTGTGTACGCCCGCCGCACGGCAGCGTTGGAGGATGTCCCGCGAGAAGTCCACTTGCAGGGCCGGTTCGCCGCCGGAGAGTGTCACGCCGCCGCCGGAATTCTCGTAGAATGCCTGATCGCGGAGGACTTCCTCTACGACAGCTTCGACCGTCATCGCTTTGGCTGTGAAGACGAGCGCCTCGGCGTAACAGACGTCCACGCACTTGCCGCACGCAACGCATTTCTCGTGGTCAAAGGTGCGCATGCCCTGCTCGTCGAACGCCTGCGCGCCCTCCGGGCACGCCTCGACGCACGCACCACAGCCAATGCAACGGTTAGGAAAGAACTGCACTTCCGGTTTGGGGCGGATGCTTTCGGGGTTGTGACACCAGAAGCAGCGCAACGTACATCCTTTGAGGAAGACAGTCGTGCGGATTCCCGGCCCATCGTGGACGGAGAACCGCTGGATGTTACAAACGTAGCCTGTGGTCATAATATGATCAGATTCCTTCTAAGATAGTCTGGTAGTCTCTATTCATGTAGACACGTCGTCGTTTTAGGCTGCCGCTGTCAGGCATATTTCGCTGCCATTTCTTTGGCGATGCGGGTCCAATCGTGGAGGCGGCGCGGGTGCCCGGCGAGGGTCTGCAATTCGCGCAGCACGATCTGGTAATGGTAGCCATGCAATTGCTGCGCGCCGGTTTCGAGGTCGCGTTGGATGATGGCATCATCGTCCGGGAAAACCACGTCGCTGGCTTTTTGCCGCCACATGATGACGTAGTCCTGCCCCACGGCCTCCTGCACCTTCGCCAGGTCCGTCCACGCGCTGCACACGAAGATGCGCAGATTCTTCAACGAAAGCACCCCCGCGATCTTATGCGTGAGGTTCTCGCAGCAGCCGTAGGCGCTCAGTCCGAATTGCTCGATGATCGGGCGCTGATATTCGAGGCAGAACGTGCGCCACATTTTCGGCGAGACGCCCTCGAATTCCTGGCTGTTCGCCATCATCCAGAGATTTTCGTAGCCGATTGTGCCGTCAGCAGCAGGCTCACCAATTGGATCGCTGCACGTCATCGGCTCGCAGGTGTTCGGTGTGAGCAAGCCCGTCGCGCGGACCTGGGCCATCGCGCTGAGCGTCGCGTCGCGCAGATACCCCATCAGCCGGTGCATCAGTTCCGGTGCATCGATCATATCGAGCATCATCTGGGTGAGGCCGCGCAGGTCCGCAGCGGGCATCCCCAACGTGGCACCGAGGGGCGCGCCGCAGGTGAGACGCACCTCGAGGATGTCACCCAATAGCGCGTGCGCGCGCTCAAGAGCGGCCTGTGTTTTCGCTGCGTTGTAGGTGAAATTTGGCAGGCGCAGTTTGTCGAAGTCAGATGCCGTCTTGAGCGGCGGATCGTAGCCCCACGCGCCACCTTCGATGCCGCTTTCCTCGTGCGCAATGTCCACGCCCCAGATGTTCGACGGCGTGATGTCGAAATGGGCGTGGACACCAAACCACGGCGATACCGGGCTGTCGTCGGCAATGTCGTGCTTGACGAGAATCCGGCGGAAATGGCGTTCCAGGTTCCGCAGCCAGGGATCGGTACATTCCAGTGCATCGTCGGGCAGGATTTCGTCCCACGCGCCCACAGGGCGGCACCAGACCGGCGCGCGATCGGGTTTGCGCAGCGCGTTGACGTCACGCCAGCGCTGTTGGATGGCGGCGTTCTCGTCGCTGGCGGCAATCTCCGCCACACGGCGGGCCAGTTCACGGATGTAACATTTTTGTTGAGTGTTGTCCATAAATCTTTCCTGACAGGATTTTTAGGATGGGAGTTGTAACGGTCTGTGAATCTTGTCCAATTCTCTATGCCTCTCTGGGTTTTGCCAGGATTTCACGGATTTCCAGCTTTTTAAACTTGCGGGCGTAGGCGGGTTGGAGGACAATGGCCGTATCCGCACCTTCACCGGTTCCCGCGATGGCGATGATCTCTTGTGACATGTCCAGCAGGTCGGCATCCGCCGCCATCAACGCGACTTCGACGGCAACCTTCATCCCCTGGCAGAAACGGTAGAGTGTCTCCCGGACGATCTTGTTGGGTGGATAACTGGCGAAGGCATCACTCACGTCGTCGCCGAGTGCGTGGAGCGAAGTGAGTACGGTGATGCCGAGGATTTCCAGTTCCGCGCGTTCGTCAGGCGTCATCACCCAGCCTTCCTTCTGGAAGCCGCCGCAGATGGTGACGGCGATGATCTGCACATCCAACCCATCGAAGATAGCGTGGGCGCGTTTGGCTGTGTAGCCGTGGGAGGAAGCGACGACGATCTGCGTGATGCCGAGTGTCTCGGCTCGCTCACGCGCGATGCGTAGTGTGGCATCCGTGTTGACGGCACCGGATGTCCCGAAGTAAAGAATTTTGCTTTCCATGATTTTATTCGCCTTCGGGGAAGGGCTTCAGGCCCATGTTACGGATGTGGGCGATGTGGTAGGTGTCGTGGGTCGTCATCCAGGCGATGCCATCGGCCCACGGGCAACCAAAGGCTTCCATCTTCTCCTCCAGCTTGCCTGCCGGTAGGGTGCGCAGCGCAGAGATGTAGGCATCGTGGTATGCGTCCATCAAACCCAGCGTCTTTTCCCAGGCCTCTTGCGAAAGGACTTCGGGAAGCGCAGGCCAATTGTCTTTTTGGTAAGGGTAGTCTGGCATATCCGGTACATCCAGCCACTCCGCAAGCTGGTACTTCCAGTACAGCAGGTGTAGCACGATGCCCCATACCGAGTACCCTTCGTCAGTGTCGGTGGATGTAACTTCATCCAACGTCAATTTGTCGAGCATCTTGCGCAACGGCGGCGCGTTGAACGACATGCCGTGGTACTCCCGCTCAGTAATGTCGATAATCATTGCTAGGTCGCTGTTCATCGTTTTCTCCTTTCAGATTAGTCAGATAGTCCTTAGTCGGTTAGTCTTTGGACTTTGTGAATATGGCTTTGATGCGCGCCATGTCAAATTTTTCCGAACGGTCATAGTTGTAGATGCCGTTCTGCTCTTGCTCGATGTCGGTCAATTGCGTGTAGCAGTAACCGGTGATGTGATTGTAGCTCAGGATTACATCGGTCAGTCCTTCCAGGCGTGTGTAGAATTCCTCCAATGTCTGCGGCGCGTTGCCGTAGCCCCAGGAATTGTCGGCGTAGACCAGATCATCGCGCGGGATCCACTTAATGCCGCCGTATTCATCCACGATGTAAGGCTGGCCCGCGTAGGCAACTTCGCGATCAGGGTGGTTGCGGAACGGCCCGTGCTGCGGGTGCGGCTTGAGTTGGTCGCGCAGGATGTCTGGGTCCTGTTGGTAGGTATGCACCGTCCATAGGTCGGTATCCACGTGGACGTAACCGCTGGCGTCGTTGACCGGACGTGTGGGGTCGAGGTCGCGGGTGAGCTGGGCGGCGTCACTGTGCAGGCGATAGTGCTGGCGCTTGTCGCCGGTATCGTGCGTCTCGTTGAACGGTGTCCACGCGATGATCGAAGGATGGTTGCAGTCGCGGGTCACGATCTCGCGCCATTCCGCCAGGAAGTTGCGCGCGCTCACCACGTCCTTCACGTCGATGCCCCAACTCGACGATTCGCCCCAGGTGAGATAGCCAAGTTTGTCTGCCCA
>JBJYXQ010000322.1:0-4642 GCA_046260035.1 Anaerolineae bacterium | reverse complement strand
TGCGGATGAAGTCCCGGGATGTAGTTTCTTCGTTCTCGGTCATAATCTCCTCCTCTAGGTGGCTTGCCACATCGCTATTATACGCATCTCAGCTCTGTCTGCAAGAAGAATGTCATTTGAACGTTATTCCGAAGTTGTGTATACTTTGGACGTGATACGTGAAGCGTGATGCGTGAGAGGCTGTTCACGTATCACGCATCACGTTTTACCAAATCTAGGAAATCGGAGGAAACGCAAAATGTCACGTATTCCTATTGCACTACAGTTGTATTCTATCCGCCACGATTGTGAGAAAGACCTGCCTGGTACGCTGAAGGCCGTTGCCAAGATGGGCTACGAAGGTGTGGATTTCGCCGGATACTACGGTTACGATGCCCCGACAATCCGCGCGATGCTCGATGATCTGGGTCTTAAGGCGGCGGGATGTCACACAGGCATCCCGACCTTGCTTGGTGACGAGTTGCAGAAGACGGTTGCGTTCAATCACATCCTCGGCAACAAGTATCTGATCGTGCCCGGCTTGCCGGAATCCTATCGCGATTCCCGCGACGCCTGGCGCAGGACTGCCGAAGTGTTCAACGAGATCGCGGCCAAACTCAAGCCTGAGGGGATGTTCACCGGCTATCACAACCACCACATCGAGTTCACACCGCTGGACGGTGAGCTTCCGTGGGATACGTTCTTCGGCAATACCGTGCCCGAGGTCGTGATGCAGATCGATCTCGGCAACGCACTGCACGGTGGGGGCGATCCGGTGGCTATTCTCAAACGCTATCCAGGCCGCGCGCGGACGGTGCATCTCAAGGCGTATGCTGCGACGAACGACAAAGCTCTCATCGGTGAGGATGATGTGGATTGGGCTGAAGTCTTCCGCGTGTGCGAGGTCGATCCTGTGACTGAGTGGTACATCGTCGAACAGGAAAGCTATCCCTATTCGCCGCTGGAGAGTGTGGATCGCTGTCTCCAGGCGCTCAAGGCGATGGGGAAGTGATACGTGAAGCGTAATGCGTAATTTGCCTTTCACGCATCACGCTTCACAATGAAGTCTATCTTAAACTTACTGGAAAGGATATTGGAATGATCAAGATTGCTGAAGTGTTGCCGCCTTATCCCACACCGTTGTGGCGTATGGTCAAGCAGTGTGGTGTGGACTACGTCGTCGGGTCGATGGATTTCCGGCGCGGCCTTGGCGTGGACAAAGAGTACCTGCCGTGGAGCTATATGTCACTGGTGCGGATGAAGACTGCTTATGAAGATGGCGGCTTCCAACTGGATGTAATCGAAAGCCGTCCGCCGCTCAACAAGGCCAAGTTGGGCCTGCCGGGGCGCGATGAGGAGATCCAGCACGCCATCGACATGATCCGTAACATGGGCGCGCTCGGTATCCCGGTGTGGTGCTACGAGTGGATGCCTGTCTTCAACTGGATGCGCACCTCGACCACCGCACCGGCGCGGGGTGGGGCGCTGGCGACCGCTTTCGATTACGACCTGATGCGCAACGCGCCGCTGACAGAGTACGGTGTCGTCACCGAGGAGCAGTTATGGGAGAACCTGGAATACTTCCTCAAGGCCGTCGTGCCGGAAGCCGAAAAAGCCGGCGTCAAGCTGGCGATGCACCCCGACGATCCGCCGCTTTCGCCGATCCGTGGACTGGGGCGTATCATGCGCAGTATCGAGAACTACCAGCGGCTACTCGACCTTGTGCCCAGTCCGGTCAACGGCATTGCGCTGTGTATGGGTAACTTCACCCTGATGACCGATGACCTGCCCGCCGCGATTCGCCATTTTGGCAAGCAGGACAAAATCTTCTTCGTCCACTTCCGCGACGTGCGCGGCACGCCGGAGAAGTTCGTCGAGACGTTCCACGACGATGGGAAAACCGACATGCTGGCCTGTATGCAAGCCTACCGGGATGTCGGCTTCGAGGGCGTCTGCCGTCCCGATCACGTGCCGACGATGGAAGGCGACAGCAACGACCGCCCGTCGTACTCATCGGTCGGGCGTCTCTTCGCCATTGGCTATCTCAAGGGCCTACGCGAAGCTGTGTATGGGGAGAGATAACTTTTATCCTTGCGAAGGTGTGCGAACGGTCGTTTCGCACACCTTCGCAAGGGTGCCTGATTCCAGGAGTCAATTATGAAACTTCGACATGCTGTGATGCTAGGGATGATGGGCGGCATTGCCGACCGCTTTCATCGTTACCAGGAGACTAAAACACTCGCGGAGCGATTGGAGATGATGCGGCGCGTACGCGGGGTAGATGGGATCGAAATTGTCTATCCTAACGATTTTGACAGTATTCCGGAGACAGTGAAGCTAGTCAAGGATTTTGGTTTGCCTGTTTCGGCAGTGAATCTCAACGTCAAGTCGCAGAAAAAGTGGAAAACCGGCTCGTTCACCGCTTCGGACGCGCACCTTCGCGCCGAGGCCGTCGCCGATATGAAGATCGCGATGGATCTAGCGGCGGAGTTCGGTGCGGGCATGATCACTTGTTGTCCTCTCATCGACGGGCACAACTATAATTTCCAGGCCGATTATCTCAAGCAGTGGCGCTGGCTCGAAGAGGGCATCGCCGAAGCTGCACGTTACCGCGACGACGTGCGCATCAGTCTGGAATACAAGCTCAACGAGTCGCGTAACTACTGCGTTCTGGGGGATATGGGCCGTACACTTTACCTCTGCGAGCACCTGGGCTTCCCTCACGTCGGCGTGACGATGGACGTGGGCCACGCGCTCATCGCTAAAGAGGCCCCGGCGGAGGTAATGAGCATCGCGGCGCAGGCCGGGCGGCTGTTCTACGTCCACTTTAACGACAACGCCCGTGAGTGGGATTGGGACATGCTACCCGCGTCGGTGAACTTGTGGGATATGGTGGAGATGCTCTTCTACCTGGATCGCCTGGACTGGAATGGCTGGCTTTCCTATGACGTGGCGACCCGCGATGGCGACCAGGTGGAGCAGATGAGCGCTACCATCGCGATTGTCGAAACCGGCATCGCGCTGCTCGACAAACTGGGTCGTGATAAAATCCAGGGTTTCATCGACGAGGGCATCCCAGCACGTGCGTTCGAGTATCTGGTGAAGTCATTGTTATAAGATGTTGACGCGAACCGGATACGAATCTGCGCAGCAGCGTGCTGCTGAGATGCTGAAAAAGACATCTCTAGCGCTCACGGATGACGAACTGGCACGCATCGCCGTCGCTGACTTCGGATTAAGCGAGTTGGTGCAGAGTGGCGGGCAGATCCTCACGCTGGTGGACATCCGTGAAATCGCCGTCAAGCTCATCACTATGTTTCCCAGACAGACCTTGCCGGAGCACCGTCACCCGCCGTTGGGCGATTATCCCGGTAAGGCGGAAACCATCCGCTGTGAGTGGGGCGTGCTTTACCTCTACGCGGAAGGTGAGCCTACACCAAATTCGCAGGCAGAGCCGCCTGCACATCGTCGCCACACGTACACCGTCTGGCACGAACATATTCTGCGTCCCGGCGGCCAGGTCACACTGTCACCGAACACGCTGCACTGGTTCCAGGGTGGACCGGAGGGCGCGGTTGTGTGGAGCTTTTCCTCTCGCGCTACTGATGTCCAGGATATCTTCACGGACCCCGGTATTCGCCGCGAGACGGTGATTGTTGAATCCAACGTTTGACTATAGCAACGTATCACGAATTACGCATCACGAATAAAAGGAGCACACTATGAAAAACAGATACCCCCCGATTACCCCGAAATTGCCCGTCTTTCTGCACGGCGGCGACTATAACCCCGACCAGTGGCCTGCCGAAGTGTGGGAAGAGGATATGCGGCTGATGAAGCTCGCCCACTGCAACGCGATGTCGGTGGACATCTTCGCCTGGGCGCGCTTGGAACCCGCCGAGGGCCAATTCGACTTCGACTGGCTCGACCGTGTGATGGACATGATCGCCAAGAATGGCGGTGTGGCGGTGCTGGCAACGCCGAGTGGTGCCCGCCCGGCATGGCTGGCGCGCACCTATCCTGAAGTGTTGCGCGTCCGCGCCGACCGGCAGCGCAACCTCTTCGGCGGGCGGCACAACCACTGCCTCACCTCGCCGGTCTACCGCGAAAAGGTGCGCATCATCAACAGCAAGCTGGCCGAGCGCTATGCCGACCATCCTGCGCTGGCGGTGTGGCATCTTTCCAACGAGTATAGCGGCGACTGCCATTGCGACATGTGCCGCGCGGCCTTCGTCGAATGGCTTAAGGCGAAGTACGAGACGCTGGATGCGCTGAATCGCGCCTGGTGGACGGCCTTCTGGAGCCACACGTACACTGCTTGGGACTTAATCGAGCCGCCCAGCCCCATCGGCGAGATGTCGGTGCATGGGCTGAACCTGGATTGGAAGCGCTTCGTCACCGACCAGACGACGGACTTTATGCGCCATGAGATCGCCGCGCTGCGCGAGTTCACGCCGGATATCCCCGTCACGACCAACATGATGGGCACATTCCCCGGCCTCAACTACTGGAAGATGGCGCCATACCTGGACGTCATCTCGTGGGACAGCTATCCAATGTGGCATAAGGACGATGATGTGGCATTGGCTTCTGACGTGGCCTTCGTCCACGACATCAACCGCTGCCTCAAGGGTGGCAAGCCGTTTATGCTGATGGAAAGCGT
>JBJYXQ010000321.1:0-9805 GCA_046260035.1 Anaerolineae bacterium | reverse complement strand
CCGCAAACTGCGGACCGGTGACCCTATCGAACCATGCCGGCCCGGCTTCAAAGCGTTGCCCGGCGAGCGCTTCGGTCAACGTAGGGAGCAGGCTGCCCACCAGCACAGAGACCGTCAGCGCGGTGAAGAGGGCCAAAGTCACAAAGAACATCCCATCGCGCGAGAGCAGATTCTCCACCGTGGCAGAGGATGCGGTGAGTACCTTACGGCGCGTGTAAAGCAGGGCTAACGATCCCACCAAGGTCACAGCAATAGCCGTGAGAAAATAACCGCCCAGATTGGAAGCGGTGTAAGCGTGAACCGATTGAATCATCCCACTGCGGGTGGCAAAGGTGCCGAAGAGCACCAGCGCAAAAGAAAAAACCACCATGAGCATGTTCCATATCCGGAAACCTCGCTTCTCCTCTTGCATCACCGCGCCGTGCAGCAACGCCGTCGCGGTGAACCAGGGCAGCAATCCGGCGTTTTCAACGGGGTCCCATCCCCAGTAACCGCCCCAACCGAGGACATCGTAGGCCCAGCGCATCCCCAGCAGCAAACCCAGGCCCAGGCCCAACCACGCGACCAACGTCCAGGTACGGATTGCCGCCGTCCACTCTTTGACCTGCCGCGTAACAAGGGCCGCCATCGCAAAAGCGAAGGGGATCGCCAACCCCACGTACCCCACGTAAAGTGCAGGCGGGTGGAAGATCATCCCCGGATGGCGCAGCAGCGGATTAAGCCCACGCCCTTCGAGGGGCACCTGAGCAAGAAGTGTAAAGGGCTGCGAGAGGAACATCGTCACGGCGACAAAGAAGGCCGTAATCAAGCTCAAGAAAACCGTAGCCCAGGGGACAAGTGGACGCGCCCGCTCTGAGGCGCGCCCGGTCGCCAGGGCCGCGAAGAGTGCCTGCAAGAAACACCACAACAGCAGCGACCCTTCCTGCCCGGCCCACACTGCCGAAATCTTAAGATACACAGGGATCACCGTCGAGGAGTGTTGCGCCACGTAACTGATTTCAAAGTGATCGGTGAGGAAAGCCAGCAATAGCATCAACAGCGCCGCACCAAGCAGCGCCGCCAGCGCATAGGTGGCATTTTGCGCGCTTTGGAGCCAGGTCTTGCCCTGTTTGGCCGAGGTGGTAACGGCGGACAACCGAATACCGTACCACGCAGCGTAGGCCGCGTACAAGGCCACGGCCAACGAGAGACCGATAAGGAGCGTTCCGATTTCGCCGACCATATTATTCGCCTGCCTGGTCGGGGACTTCTTCTTCGTAACGCGAGGGGCACTTGAGCAAGAGTTCGTCGGCGTAGAAGCGCCCATCCGCCCCCATCGTGCCACGCACAATGGCCTGCGCTTCGTTCTGCAATAAGTCGGGCTTCACGCTGTTGTAGACGACCTCCAGCCGAGGACCGGTAGGATCCTCAACAGCATCGTGGAGCACCTGCGCCAGCCCGCCGCGTTGCTCAATCTCTTGGTTATCGGCAGGCACATTGAGAATCGTGAAAGTGACACGTGGCGCCAGCGCATCATAAACGATGGTTTCACCCAAGACCGCACCGGAAACAGTAATATTGCGTTCCATAGCCTCGTCACCCAATGCCTGAAGCTCCGCAACAGTAACAAAAAATTGCGCTGTGCTACCAGTGCTACTCACAATCAGGTAAATCACAGCCGCAATGATAAGAAGACCAGCCACAATGAACGTCGTTTTATTCTGCATAATCCCACCCTAAAGATTTCTACTGATCCAGTCATATCTAGCTAGACCTTCATACGCCTACGAAACCCCGGCGTCACTTTAGCGTTTTATAACCTGATCAGTCATTCACGATTTGCGATTTTCGGTTGCTGGCCCCATTTTATCCTGAAAAGTATGCTTGGCAAGGTTAAACTTCCGGTTCACCATTTTGTAGTCTGGAATTCACAGGTATAATCACATATAGTATGGTGATATCATGAACCCAATTCTAATCCGACATTTATACGGCAGTGTGCGCAGGAAACGCTTTTTCTGGTTCCTGAGCCTATACCTGCTCGGTATCGGACTCCTGGCCCTGTTCGTCGCCGCCGTAGCCGGGATACCTCTGTTCTTCAGCGGCACTTCACAGACCAATACAACGTTCTCTATGCTTGATCTCTTCACCGGCGGGCGGATGATCTACTGGTTTTCCGGCGTCATTCTGATCTTGACGAGTAGCCTGCTGGTGCCGATCAGCGCGTTGGGAGCGTTCGCTGGGGAGCGTGAAAACCGCACTCTTGATCTCCTGATTACTACGACACTCAAAGTCCGCAGCATCGTCCTGGGCAAACTGGGCTCTGCGCTGCTTACCGGTGCCATCTACGTCTTAGCGCCCCTGCCGTTGCTGATGACCGGCTTTTGGCTCGGTGGAGTCACCACCACCGAATTGGGTATCACATTGCTCTTCCTGGTGCTGGCGATGCTCTCTGGTGTTTCGTCAGCATTGCTCATATCCGCGTTCTTAAAGCGAACCATCGCCGCTGTCCTCATCTTCTACGGGCTAACCTTGGCTTCAGCCCCGGTGATCACCATTTTGGCGACCGCGACCGCGGGACTCGCCGATGCGTGGAAATATAGTGCCCTTCTCGATGTGCAGCCATTTTGGATCGAAGCCCTGGTGCAGTACGGGTGGGTCATCCTCGCCGGACTGCATCCACTGACTGCCGCAATTGTTACCGAAGCGATGGGCTTTGAACAAAACTCATGGCTGCTACTGCACTTCACCGTTGAGCGCTACTCACCGAGTGCCGCAGGGACAACGCTGGGAACCCTCACCCTGCCCTCCCCCTGGATCACGTACACACTCTTCACCCTCATTGCCACCGCGATTATGCTGCGTATCACCGCCTGGCGACTGAAGCGCCCCGAGCGTTGACAATGCCAACATCATTAGCGCACGAGATCGCACGTTTCACCCAGGCCCTGCGCCGTCATGGCCTGGTAGTCGGCGCGGGATGGGGTGTCGTGGTGGCATTGGCGACACTGCTCGCTGCCGCCGTTGCCGCGCGGCTCACACCGCTGTGGCACCAGGCCCAACTGCTGCTGGCATCTGTCTGGGCCGTGGGAGGTGGGCTGTTCGTGGGCGCAGCGCTCGGGTACATCTGGCCAACACCACTCCCACGCCGGTTGCGCCTCTTCGACCAACGCCTGCACCTGGCCGATCGCCTGACAACAGCTTGGGAACTGGCCCGGGGACACATCACGGCCCCCGCCGCCCTCGTCCAGCTTCAGCAGACAGAAACCCTCACCGCCGCGCGCAGCATCGATCCACAACCGGCCTTCCCACTCCGTCCACCACGTGCGGCAAGTCTCACGGCGATCATTATGCTGCCGGCACTCGCTCTGGCTCTCTTTCTCGCCAATCCGCAAGAAAACGCACTCATCCAACGCGAAGCACAGCAACAAGCCGCCGACGCGGCTATTGCCCAACTCGAGGCCGCACAGGAGACTTTGGCCGCAAACGACGCCCTCAGCGAAACCGAGCGTGCCGCCGCGCTCAAGGCTTTGGAAGAAGCCTTGGCCGCGCTCCGTGACCGGCGTAGTACAGCGGCGGAACAGCAAGAAGCGCTCTCCGAAGCCGAGCGGCAGCTCGCGGAATTACGTTCTCCAGAAGCCGCCGCGCAGCTCCAACGGCTGGCTGAAGCCAGCCCTCTTTCCACCGCCGACGTCGTCCAACCGCTGGCCGAGGCACTACAACGCGGTGACGCGGAAGCCGCTGCCGCCTATCTGCGCGATCTCGTCGATCCGGCAGGCAAGCAACCCCTTACCGCCGAAGAAACGCTGGCCCTGGCCGATGCGTTCCAACAAATGGCCGACGCACTGCAAACCACCGACCCAGAATTGGCCAGGCAATTGGAAACTGCCGCCCAGGAGATCTACAGCGGCGATATGACCGCTGCACGCGACGCTGTACAGGAGGCTTCAGAGACGCTCTCATCGGCAGCGCAGGCCAACGCACCCAACCAAAGCCTCGAACAAGCCCAGGCTGCCGTCCAGCAGGCCCAGGAGAGCCTGGGAGCTACGCAACGTCAAACGACACCCTCTGGCCCATCAGAGAACGCTGCTGCCCAAACAGGGGCTCCTGGGACGCAGGGAGAGCCGGGAACAGGCACACAAGGGCAAACGGCCGGCGGTGCAGCAGAAGTTCCCGGTGGCGGCAACAACACGCACAGCGAGGACGCTGGCAGCAGCCAACCCTATGGTTCCAACCAGGCGCCGCGCATTGCCGGGCAGGGCAGCGAGATCACCCTTCCCCGGCAGGAGACACTCGGCCCGTCTCGCACCACCACCGGTCTTCCTGGCGATGCGCGTATCCCCTACCAGGACGTTTACGCCACCTACGCTGAAACCGCTCAGGCCGATCTATCGCGCAGCGTTTACCCACCCGCCCTACGAGCTTATGTGCGCGAATATTTTAACGGCCTGGAACCCTGAAATTTGACAAATAACGCTTTTGTTATACACTGTTCAGCATATTTGATGTGACGAGGTTTCTATGGTCGCAACATTGATCGCCAACGCCAATAATCAGCAGCAAGGGCTTCGTATGAAGTCCGGTTAGCGCTGAATTATTATTGAGTGTTTTTAGACCAGCCTACCGGAAATCGGTAGGCTGGTTTTATTTTGGTAAGGGGGTGATACAGATCATATAGTACCACACTTCAATGAAACCTTTGTGAAGGCTCAGAAAGATTTCAATCGTCACCTTCACAAGAACGACCGTGCTGATACCGCTAGGAAAGGATTTGCGTTCACAGATTTAATCACCAGCCAGAAAATAAGGAGAAGAGGGAAATGACTACTGAAGTTCTATCTCATGCCAAGGAAGACGATATTCGTTTTGTAAGTTTTCAGTTCACTGACATTTTTGGGACGATCAAAAGTGTCACCCTGCCGGTTGGGCAGCTCGAAGGAGCATTAGAAGAGGGGATCTTCTTCGATGGATCATCCGTGCAAGGGTTCGCGCGCATCTTTGAGAGCGATATGGTGCTTGTACCGGATCCGGCAACTTACCGCGTGTTGCCGTGGAGCACCCCTGAACGTCGCCGTGCCCGCATTATCTGCGATGTCCACACGACAGACGGTAATCCTTCGATAAATTCTCCCCGCACCGTCCTGAAACGTATGTTGGAACGAGCATCAGCCAAAGGATTCACCTACAACGTTGGCCCGGAACTGGAATTTTTCCTGTTCAAGCGCGACGGCGATACGCCGTTCCATCCGGTGCCGCACGATATCGGGGGCTACTTCGACTTTTCGCCCCGTGACGAGGCCCAGCAAGTGCGCAGTGAGATCATTACTGCCTTACAAGCCCTTGGCATTTATGTTGAGATGTCCCACCACGAGGTCGCGGCCGGGCAACACGAGATCGATTTCCGCTACGACGACGCGCTTTCCACCGCCGATAGCGCCATCACGCTGAAGTATACGGTACGCGCCATCGCGGCAACCTACGGCATCTATGCCAGCTTTATGCCCAAACCGATTTTCGGCATCAACGGTTCGGGGATGCACACCCACCAGAGCATGACCGACGCCAGCGGTAAAAACATCTTCTACGCTGCCGACGACCCCTACCATCTGTCGAAACTCGCCTACCACTTCGTCGCCGGGCAGATCGCTCACGCGCGCGCGCTGGCCGCCATCGGTGCGCCGACCGTCAACAGCTACAAGCGCCTCACGCCTGGCTACGAAGCACCAGTCTACATCTGCTGGGCGCACCGCAACCGTTCGGCCATGATCCGCGTCCCGGCGACTCGTCCAGGCAAAGAGGCCGCAACGCGCATCGAACTGCGTTGCCCCGATCCGAGCAGCAATCCCTACCTGCTGTTCGCCACCATCCTGGCTGCCGGTCTGGACGGCATCGAGCGCGAACTTGAAGCGCCGGACGCGGTCAATGAGGACATCTATCACTTGGAAGAGGCCGATCTCGCGGAACGCTCTATCGGCACCCTGCCCAGCACCCTATCCGAAGCCCTGGACGCATTGGAAGCCGATGATGTCGTCCTCGAAGCGCTGGGGGAGCCAATTGCGGAGACATTCATCCGGGCGAAACGTGCAGAATGGGACGAATATCGCATCCGCGTAACGCCGTGGGAGTTGGAGCGGTATCTTGAAACCGCATAGCTAACCATGCGGCCGAAACTTATGACAGAGACACGGAGAACACAGAGAAGGTCTCAGTGAACATTGTGTCTCCATGCTGAAAGCTTTGAAATGCCCCGCCACGCGCGGGGCATTTTTTACGAATTGCCAAAATCGGAAACTTCCAGTATAACACAGTGCACCGTCCATTGCAGTTCCGAAAGGCGCACTATGGTTAAACCTCCAGCTCACATCAGCTATACGGCCAGCGGCGGCGTTCTTACCAACGTCGCGGGAACCCATGTGCTGCTGCTGATCCGGCCAGAACGCGACGAGGTGCGTTTGCCTAAAGGCCACGTCGAACCGGAAGAGACCCTCGCCGATGCAGCGCTGCGTGAGGTGGCCGAGGAGACCGGCTATGACGACCTTGAAATCATCGCCGACTTAGGCGAACAATTGGTTGCCTTTCCTTTAGAGGGCAAGGTCGTACGACGTACTGAGCATTACTTCCTGATGCATGCGCGCACGCTACACCAGACCGATCGCCCGCAACCCGATGTTCAACAATTCTTCACCATCTGGGTTCCCTGGGATGAGGCCCCTACCCACCTCACCTTCGAAGCCGAACAGGTGTGGCTTCGTCGCGCGCAGCAGGCTATGGAGCAGAATATATGACAACACCTGATAACACTTCAGACACCGCCACCATAATGGAAATCCACCGGAAATTGCGCGACCTTTACGGCGATCCGCCGCACCGACCCGATGGTGAAGCGGTGGCAGCGCTAGTGAACACTATCCTGAGCCAGAACACCAACGACCGCAACCGCGATATCGCCTTCGCGGCGCTGCGCGAACAGTTTCCCACCTGGGAGGCTGTGCGTGATGCGCCTACCGATGCCGTCATCGACGCTATCCGGCCGGCGGGATTGGCGCCTACCAAAGGGCCGAACATCCAGGTAGCACTACAGCGGATTACAGAAGAGCGCGGTGAACTGTCGCTGGATTTTCTGGAAACGTTGCCGTTGGAAGAGGCCCGTCAGTGGCTCATGAATCTCAATGGTGTTGGTCCCAAGACCGCGGCCATCGTGTTGTTGTTTGCGCTAGGACGTCCGGCTTTTCCGGTCGATACGCACGTTCATCGTGTCACCAGGCGACTAGGGTTGATCCCGCAGAACACGTCACGGGAGAAGGCACACACCTTGCTCGAAGCCCTCGTCCCGCCGGAGCTTTACTGGACGCTTCACCTCAACCTTATTGCACACGGCCGGCAGATCTGCCACGCGCGCCAGCCCGATTGCGCTGAGTGTCCACTGCAAGCCCAATGCGCATATTATCAGGAATCACAGGAAGGAGGTACATCGCCATGAAGAAAACGCCGAGATTTGGCTTGTTGCCCTATCAAGCTTTGGCCAAACACTGGTTCGGCCCGGCGTTGTTGCTCATCCCCGCTGGGATCTTTCTCTGGTGGGCAGTGCCGCAGGCTCCCCAACTCGAGCAGCGCTATCCCTTTCTTGGATTCGTCATCAGCGGCGTCGGCATTCTCATCACGCTCTACACACTCCTGGCCCGACGCGCCCATGTCAGTTGTCACAAGAACAATTTTATCATCCACACACCGCTCTATCCGGTCGCTTTTTCATACCAGCGCGTGGAAATGATACGACCGACGGAATTCAAAACCATTTTCCCGCCAGATAACGAGAAAAACTCGCGCTGGCGTCTATACAAGAACATCTGGGGCAAAACCATCGTTGTGGTCAACACTAAAGGCTATCCACTTCCCAAGTGGTGGTTGCGTTTGTGGCTACACCCCTATCTGATGCACCCGAGTGAGATGGCATTGGTGTTGCCGGTTAAGGATTGGATGGGTCTCTCACGCAGTCTGGAGTCTCTGCGTAGCAACTGGTTGGAAAGACAGCGCCAACGCCGGCGAGGATAAAGACGCGCGTTATGAAGACGCGTGCCACATTGCAAACATTGCTCAGAGTGCAAAATGTTTAGGTCTGACAAATCCTTACGATTTTTTCCACAGGGGTTTCCACAACGTTACCCATACTTGTTGGGGTTGGGATGACGGCAAACCATACCTATGCTGAATAAAAAAATTGTTTTCCACACGCGCTTAAGCAAGATTAAAACTAGGTGTTTTTTAAGATAAAAATAAGGTTTTGAGATTGCGCGTTTCGTGCTTTTTTGGTAAAATGTAAATGGTCGCGGCAAGGAGGAAGGAGATAGTCTCCTCATGACCACACCCTTTGTACAACGGTTAGGCCAGCGACCACCCTTTTTTGTAACCGTTTTTTTCTGATGACGTTTCCCTTGCGAAATTATCTCAAACAGGATTGCGTATTTTTATGAACTCACAAAGACTATGGCAGGCAGCCCTAGGTGAATTAGAGTTACAAATGACTCGGGCAACTTTCGATACCTGGCTGCGTGACACGCACTGCATCGGTATGGAGAATGGCAACACTCTGGTAATCGGGGTCAAGAACGGCTATGCCGTCGAATGGTTGGAGAATCGACTCTACACGGTCATCCAGCGCACCCTATCTCGGCTAACCCAACAGGAAGAAGTAAAAGCGCGTTTTGTCGTCTGGCAAGCCAAACGCAACAACGGTAATGGCGACGCCGCTGCTCTAATCCAGGAGGAAACGATGCCGCTTCCCACTCCAGCGCGCGATCCCGGTTTGAACTCAAGTTATACTTTCGATAACTTTGTCGTAGGGCCTAGCAATCGTCTGGCCCAGGCCGCATCTCAGGCCGTCGCCGAAACACCGGCCCGCGCATACAACCCACTATTTATCCACGGCGGTGTAGGATTGGGAAAAACCCACCTACTCCACGCTATCGGGCACGAATGTTACCAGCGCAATATGCAAGTGCTCTACATCTCCTCAGAAACGTTTACCAACGACCTCATCGAGGCAATCCGCACGCATACCACCGACATTTTCCGTGAAAAGTATCGCACCGCAGATGTGCTATTGGTCGATGACATCCAGTTCATTGCCGGGAAAGAAAGCACCCAAGAGGAATTCTTTCACACGTTCAATGCACTACGCGATACAGGGCATCAAATTGTCCTCAGCAGTGACCGGATCCCCAAAGCCATGGTCACACTGGAGGAACGCCTGCGCTCGCGCTTTGAATGGGGGCTAATTGTGGATATCCAGTCCCCAGATTATGAGACACGCGTCGCCATCCTGCAATCAAAGGCGGAGCGGCTTCACGTCGATGTTCCCAATGAGTTGTTGAGTTACATCGCTACCAACATCGAGAGCAACATCCGGGAATTGGAAGGCGCGCTCAACCGTGTGCTAGCGATGGCGCGACTTACCAACCTTCCCTTGACACGGCAAGTCGCCGAGAACGCCCTTACCGATCTGTTACCTCATCATCCCGAGATCTCCGCCGAACAGATTCTCAGCACCGTAGCAACCTACTATGGCATCACTGAGGAGGATTTGCGCAGCCCACGACGCAGTCGCCGCATCGCCCAACCGCGCCATATTGCAATGTACCTAATACGTGAGGAAACCGACTCCTCGCTCCCGCAAATTGGCGCCGAGTTGGGTGGTCGCGATCATACCACCGTGCTCTACGGTTACGAAAGAGTCCGCGCACGTATGGAGCACGACGATCAGCTAAAACGCGAATTGATGACCCTCAAAGGCCAATTATACGGCCAAAACTAAGCCATCGTTCAACTT
>JBJYXQ010000320.1:9327-12162 GCA_046260035.1 Anaerolineae bacterium | reverse complement strand
TAAGACCCAGTTTGCTCATGTTTTAGCCTGGGCTATAATACGGACAGATTTTTCAATTTGTAACCTGTAAGTTGCAGCCTGCAACTTGCAGTTGTTTGTGAAGGAGGTGATCGATGCAGATGCCGGTACAAAAAACGCGCGTAGTCGCAGGAACGCCGATTGTGGTGGGAGAGCGCCGGCTGCTCCCTTCGGTTTTGGTGTCAACGATGGAGGGCGGCGACGCTGGCGTGGGCTTTTTCCGCTTCGTCAAAGCTCGCCCGGTTTCGATTGTCGTCGAAGAGCCTGAAGGTGCGCACTGGCTAGAAATCCCCAATGCTACAGGGAATATCCTGAGCCAGATGGCCGCCGCTGGCGCGGCTATTGCTTTGGCGAGTGTGCTCCTGATGGCACTCGTGCACCTTGTGCGCAGACGGTAAGTTGTTGAAGATTTTGTGAATGGAGATTGAGACATTCGCTTATTCTCCATTCGCTGATTCGTAATCCGTAAGGAGGTGTAAATATGGACGAACTCAAGGCTTTGATGGAAAAAATCGGTTCGATTGGTGATGAAATCAACGTGGATGCCGTCTTCGGCGAGCCGGAGACGGTGGGGGAGCGGGTGCTGATCCCGGTGGCAGAAATCACTTACGGGTATGGCGCCGGCATGGGTACAGCAGGCCCCGACAGTTGTTGCGAGGAATCTTGTGACGAATGCTGTGACGAAGAAGAGGGCGAGAGTTGCGAGTGTGAGTGCCACGAGGAGCCTGGCGAAGGCGCGGGTGGTGGTGGCGGCGGTGCGGGCGGTCGAGCACGCCCTATTGCCTACATCGAGGTCGGCCCGGATGGAGCCAAGGTTGAGCCGATCAT
Organism: Anaerolineae bacterium; assembly: GCA_046260035.1. Classification (GTDB taxonomy): domain Bacteria; phylum Chloroflexota; class Anaerolineae; order B4-G1; family SLSP01; genus DSWT01. Next base: position 11,316 of record JBJYXQ010000320.1, on the reverse strand, counting down.
GGATGAGCAAAAGATCGCGCTTTCCGGTATGCTACTGGGCGCGTGGGCCATCGCTTGGGTGGGCATGGTGCTCGTGACACTGTTCCATGCTATCACGGGTCGCGAGTAGTGCAGCGTATTGAACAAAGCGGCCTGGTCTGGTATGATTTTACCGGACCAGGCCGTGATTTTGTGCACGGTTGTTTCACACGCCTGGGTGGGGTCAGCGAGGGCCAATGGTCCGCTTTGAACCTGGGAAGCACAGTGGGCGATGATCCACAGGCCGTGCAGGAAAACCACCGCCGCATTTTTGACGCCTTCGGGATTACGCGTGCCCAGGTTGTGAGTCCGTTCCAGGTGCACGGGCGCAATGTGGCCCGCGTCGACGCGGCAGATGGAGGGATGGTCATCCCGGCGACGGATGCGCTGATCACCGACGCGCCGGGTGTGGCGTTGTTACTGCGCTTTGCTGACTGCGTGCCGGTCTTGTTCTACGATCCCGTGCGCCGTGCTGCTGGGCTGGCCCATGCCGGATGGCGCGGCGTCGCGGCGGGTGTTGCCGTGGCGACAGTGCAGGCGATGGCGGCGGCTTTTGGATCGCGCCCGGAGGATGTGTGGGCGGGTATCGGCCCGGCGATCGGCCCGCAGCACTACAGCGTTGGGACTGAAGTGGTTGAGGCGATCCAGGCGACGTTGCCACCAGATGCGCAGGTGGCGACGTATCGCGAGGGGCGTTGGGCCATGGATTTGCCAGCAGCCCTGGAAGCGCAGTTGCACGCCGTGGGTGTGACGCAGATAGAACAGTCTGGGTTGTGTACGGCCAGCCGCGTCGATGAGTGGTACTCGCATCGCGCCGAAGAAGGACGCACCGGGCGTTTTGGCGTCCTGGTAATGCTGTGATTATATAGAAAAGACCCCAAGGGTTTTGAAATCCTTGGGGTCTTTGTTTGAATACCTAATTTTGCTCTAGCCCCTCGATGCGGTAGGTAAACCCCAAAATCTCCAGGATAACGGAATCCGTGCCTTGTGGGCGCGAGAACTGCACCTCGAAATCCTGGAATCCGTCCGCCCCGATGTTCCACGGTAGCAGCGGTGTGGAAGCTTGCAATGTCCCCGCGCCACCGCTGTAGGTGAACTTGATGTTGTCCAGCGTTACAACGAGCGGTGATTCGCCATCGTTGTAGATCGTGCCGTTGATGACGATCACGTTGCGGGTCCTGTCGTCGAAGACGTCGGACAGTTGCACATCGGGGATCGCCGGGCCGGGTTGTGGCGGCTCATAAGTCAACGCGAAACGCGTGCTGTTAGCCGAGGTGGTGTCGCTGCGGAAGATCCACGTGACGGGCGAGGGCATAGTGCGAGGTACTGCATAGCCGGCGCTGCCGGTGGCAGTCTCGTTGGGTGCTACGGCACGCGCGAGTGGGCCGTACTGCCCTAGTTGGGTAGCCGTCAGATCAAGCGTGTAGCGTTGCCCTGCGCTGTCCTCGAGCACCATATCGAAGAAAGCGGCGTCCATTTCTGTGCTATTCTCGTTGGTCACTTGATATTCAACAATGAAGTAGAGCGATGTGTCGTCCTCGTCCACCACGCGTGTTTCCAGGATCTCGACTTTGAGACCGTCTACCCGTTGATCTTGAGAGAAGACGCTTTCTTCAGGCAGATAACGCGCCTGGACGACCAGCCGGGTCGCCTGCTCGCTATCCAACATCATCACAGTTAGCCCTGGCTTACTTTGTGCCATAGGCGATAGATCCGCGCTATCGATGCGCTGGATTTGCGGTGTACCGAAGGCAAGCACGCTGCCGTTGTCGAGCGTGAGCATAATGCGGTCCGCGCTGGTCAATCCCGCGAGCACGGACTCGGTCGTCGGCGCATACGGCAAGCCCACGACATAATTGATCACTGTCCCATAAAGCCACACAGCGATGCTGCGTTGTTCGTGGGGCAAAGGCCAGCGTCCCTGGTCCGGCATCACCGGCACCACGGGGTAAATCGTCCCGGCGACGTCTA
>JBJYXQ010000320.1:0-9227 GCA_046260035.1 Anaerolineae bacterium | reverse complement strand
CGTCGGCGGTGGCGGTGGTGTAGCAGCCGTGTCCGGATCGGCCGATACGTTGAGCAATTCATCGTAGACCTGGCGTTTCTGCGGATCAGCCAGGCGTTCGTAAGCGTCGTTGATGTCTTTGAATCGTTCCTCGGCATCCGGCGCGGAGTTGCGGTCAGGATGGTATATCCGTGCCATCTGCCGGAAGGCCATGCGCACCTCTTCCGGCGTCGCGTTCGGCGTAATGCCGAGGATTGCATAATAGTCTTTGATCGTTCTTGATGTCATAATGTTGTGCTCTCGTTTGTCGAGCTCTCGCTTGTCGAACCGGTGTAACTACCCGCAGTTCAAACTACATACAGTCTACAGACGTTATGGGATGGCGACAGGGAGCGCAGGCGGCGCAATGCGCACACTCACTTCGGGTTTGGCGGCTTCGACGAGCCGGTCGAAGCCCAAGAGCGGGATCAGCACCCGCACTGTGCCCACGGTGGATACGGTGAAAGAAATCTGGCCTTGGTCGTCGGTGTAGCCGCGCGCCAGTTCCGACTTGGTTTCCGGTGAGTTCACGGTGACGAAGAAGCCCGGCACCCCCTCGCCTGCGCCCGATAGTCCATCGTTGTTGACGTCGTAATAGACGATGACACGGAACGTGCGGAAACCAGTAGGCGCCGGCGTGCTCGTGGGCGGAACTGGTGTTGTGACCAGTCGGAAATCCAATTCACGGTTCTCACCACCTGATTCCGCAGGCGGGGTGGGTGTGGCTACCGGCGATACCGGTGTTTTCGGAGTGGCCGTCGCTGCCGGTGTGCTGGTAGCAGGCGGTGGCGTGGCGTCGCCTTTACCGGGAGCGGGTGTGGCACTTGTCCCCGGCACCGTCAAATCACAGTTGAGGGTGTAATCACTCTGAGCCGCATCGCGGACATCCATACGGTCGCCTTGTCCAACGAGGATGTAGATAAAACCCTCGAAGGAGGTGTAGAGAGACAGCCGGCTGTTAAAGTCACCGAGTGCGACGTCGTCGTTCGCCATAATGAAGTACCCTTCGCCCGGCCCACTGTAGAATGCCATACGCGGATCGACACCGGGGTCGAGGTTGCTGGTCTCGCACGTTAGCTGCAAGCCCGGTTTTACCCGTATCTTGAAGTAATCATTGTCCACCGCCGCGCCGCCCCATGGCATAAAATTGCAGTTGTAGGTCAGTCCAGAAGCGATGGTGGTGGCGAGAGCAAAGTTGTAGTTGGGCTCATACGTATCGTAGCCGCTGGGCCAGGTGGGCCTGGGGGTATTGGTAGGGCTCGAGGAAGTGGGGGTGCTGGTGGGTGTGGGGGTGTTCGTGTTGGTGGGCGTGGGCGTAGGCTGGAGGATGATGATCTCGAGCAGATAGTCCACGACGGCATTGGAGGGCGAGGCCGTTGCCACCGCTGAGACGCACATATAGTAGCGCGTGTCGTTCGACTGCAAGGTCAACTCCACCTCGTGATTGCTCGATGTCGTGTTGCCCATAATGTAATAACCGTTGTGATCGTAGACTTTCAACCAGCGCGTGAGTCCGTAATCGGTCAAGACGAGACGATACTGTAGACCAACGGTGGTGTCGGCAGCGAAACAGTCTACGTCATAAATGTTGGGGATCGCACCGAAGATCCTGCCTGGTACAGCGATGGGGTCAGCAGTTCCGACGGTGTCGTTGGTTTCGGTCTCACCTGGAATATTTGCTGGTGTAGGCATAGGCGTCTGGGTGGGTGTCTGGGTGACGGTCGGTGTGGCGGTGTTGGTTGACGTGGGTGTGTTTGTTGGTGTTGTGGCAATCGCGTCGACCTGTAGTTGATAGTCAAAGGATGGGCCTACTGTAGTGGGTTGTCCGGCTCCAACACTGACGCGCACATAGTACTGGGTACCCGTTGCCGTAAAGTCGAAACTGACGCTGCTGGTTGTGCTTGTGGAGCCGCCGGCAATACGCGCAAGAGATGAGTCATAGATATCGAGTTGCCGTATCTGACTTTCGCGTGGGGTGAGCGTGATCCTGTAACTTGCTCCTAGGGTTGTGGTGAGCATGAAATAATCCAAATCACTGATGGTTTCGATGTCGCCGAACATCAATTCACCAACGTTGATCGCATTTGACTGGGCGAAAGTGTCGTTCGGCTCGACCTCCTCGGCCGTCGGCGCCAGAGGGCTTGCGTTCCCCCGCGGCGGCGACGTGGCGAGCGTCATCAGGGTGATGGCGAGCACGATCACCAGCGTCATCAGGCCGGTCGTCCATCGTTTCACTTTTGCGTTCATACCCATTCCTCCAAGCGCGATTAACTTTCACCTATCGGCCGTTAGCTTTAGAACCTGAAGGCTGACGGCTGAAAGCTGATCGCTATCCACTAATGCGCTGAAATTGGCTCCATCGGGGCCATACTGGCCAACAAGCGTTTCGCCCCGATCCCATTGGTAAAGAGGACGGTGACCATTTCGCTCCGTCCGTCCATCTGGCTTTCCAAAACAATGCCTTCGCCATAATGCGTGTGCCGCACGCGTTGTCCCTGACGATACTGTAGCTGTGGTGCGGGAGCCGGTGTGCGCGTGCGCGATGTCCGTGTCGCTGATTCTTTCCAATTCGCGCCCCAACTGCGTGATCCCGACGATGCCGTCGCATTCGACTTCTTCCGTGCACGGCGCGGGCGATCGAGGACGGCATCCGGTAGATCTTTTAAGAAGCGCGAAGGTGCGGAAGGGCCACCACTGCTGTAATATTGGCCCCATCCGCGGCGGAAGGCGTAGGTGAGGTACAGGCGCTTTTCGGCCCGCGTCATACCCACGTAGAGCAGGCGTCGTTCCTCGGCCACCTGCTGTGGTGTATCGAGCGAGCGGCTGTGCGGCAGCATCCCCTCTTCCAGGCCCGTGAGGAAGACGACGGGGTATTCCAATCCTTTGGCGCTGTGCAGCGTGAGGAGCGTGACCGCCTGGACTTCTTCGTTGAGTTCGTCGACGTCGGCGACCAGCGCCACCTCGGTGAGAAATTCGGGCAGGGTGATCCCCGGTGCATCAGCGACGACAGCACGCAACGCCTGGATGTTCTCCCAGCGCGATTCGCCATCATCGGACCCATCTCGAACGTAGCCTTCGTAGCCGGTATCCGCGAGGATGTGATCGAGGAGTTCCGCCACACTTACTTCGGCGCGGAGTGCCTGCCAGTGGGAGACTATCTCGATGAAGCTTTTCAGAGCTCGCGTCGCACGGCTGGAAAGCGTGCCCTGTTGCAGCAAGTGCAGCGCGCCCTGATGGCGGCTACCGCCGATAGCATTCGCGGCCTCGGCGACGACGGCAAGCGTGCGTGCTCCGAGTCCCCTGGTCGGGACGTTGACCACGCGCGCGAAACTGACATCGTCATCCGGCGTCTGCGCCAGGCGCAGGTAGGCTAGCACGTCCTTGATCTCTTTCCGGGCGTAGAATCGCGTCGCGCCGATCAGGCGATAGGGGATATTATAACGCACGCAGGTTTCTTCCAGCGCGCGGGATTGAGCGTTAGTGCGGTACATCACAGCGATGTCGCTGTGGGCGAAGCCGGAGCGCGTCAGCGCCATAATCTCGCGGACGACGTAATCGGCCTCTTCACGCTCATCGTAGGCTTCGTGAAGCGTGATCAGCTCGCCGCCATGCCCGCGCGTGAAGAGATGCTTGGGCGTGCGGTCGGTGTTGTGTGCGATGACCGCCTGTGCTCCATCGAGGATCACCTGGGTGGAGCGATAGTTCTCCTCCAGCAGATATTGCTGCAGTTCAGGGAAATCCGTGCGCAGCCGTTGGATATTACGGTAGTCGGCTCCGCGCCACGAATAGATAGACTGGTCTTCATCGGCGACGACGTAGAGGCTGCGATGTTCCTGCGCCAATAAGTGCAGGATGACATACTGAGCCATGTTGGTATCCTGGAACTCGTCCACCAGCAGGTAGCGGTAGCGTCCCCGGTATTTTTCACGGATAAGATCGTCGTGACGTAGCAGTTTCGCTGTCTCCATAAGCAGATCGTCGAAGTCGAGGCCATCATTCTTGCGCAGTGTATTCTGGTAGCGCGCGTAGGCCCGCGCGACAACTTCGTCGTAGTAGGTCTCCACAGGGTAGGCGGTCGGGGGGATCAACTCGTTCTTGGCGGCGGAGACGGCGTTGAGTAGGGCGCGGGGGCGGTAACGCTTGTCATCCAGGCCCAGGTCTTTGACCACTTGCTTCATCACGGTGAGCTGATCGTCGGTGTCGAAGATGAGGTAGTTATTGGAAAGTTTGGCAGCTTCAGCCTCGCGGCGCAGGATGCGCGCACAGGCAGCGTGGAACGTGCCGATGGTCAACGCCTGTGCCGAATCGCCGCCGAGCATTTTGTCTAGCCGGGCGCGCATCTCACGGGCGGCCTTGTTGGTGAAGGTGACGGCGAAGATGTGCCACGGTGCGACGCGTGTCTCTGCCAGCATCCAGGCGATGCGGTGGGTGAGGACCCGGGTCTTCCCGGAGCCTGGCCCGGCGAGAACCAACACAGGACCATCGGCTGTGGCAACGGCAGCTTGTTGCTGCGCGTTGAGTATTTGCAAGAGCGGATGGGTTTGTTTGTTCATTGTTTTTTAATTCTACCCCATAACCGAGGCTTTGCAACACTTCGTTGCTGATGGAGTCTTGTTCTTTCCTATACCTGACTTATACTGCGGGTGCAGTCGAAACCTTACAGTCAAAGGACTCTGTGCATGAGATTTTATCGTGGTATGCGGGGATTGATCAATGCCCCTGATGAAAAACCGGAAATTACCTGGCCATTGCTCAAGCGGGTGTTGCATTATGGCAAACCTTACCGCTGGCAGATTGTGGCTATGCTGTTGTTGATTCTGGCGCAGACCGGGGTGGGCTTACTGACGCCGCTCATTATGCGGGATATGATCGATGTGACTATCCCGGCAGGAAATCTCAACCGTTTGATCATGCTGGCAGCGGCGCTATTGGCTATTCCGGTCTTGAACGGCGTTATCAACGTGATCCAGCGGCGCATCAGTGCACTTGTTGGGAGTGGCGTGATTTACGATCTGCGCCTGGCATTGTATGCTAACTTGCAGCGGATGTCGCTGCGCTTCTTTACCAACACCAAAGTCGGCGAGTTGATGAGCCGTTTGAACAACGACGTGATCGGCGCGCAGAACGCCATCAGCAGCACCATTGTCAACATCATTACTGAGGTTGTCCAGGGTGTGGCGGTTCTCGGGGTCATGCTGACACTCGAGTGGCGGCTGACGTTGATCAGCGTGGTGATTCTGCCGCTGCTTATCCTGGCGGCGCGACTGTTGGGTAACCGCCTGCGCGACATGGCCCGCAAGCAGATGGAGGCCAACGCGCGCATGAACGCAATGATGAGCGAGACGCTCAATATCGGCGGCGCGCTGCTGGTCAAACTGTTTGGTCGTCGTCAGTTAGAAGTCGATCGTTTTGCGGAGCGCGCAGCGCAGGTGCGCGATCTGGGCGTGCAGCGGACCATGATCGGGTCGGTGTTTTCGGCGATTACCGGTTTGATCAGTGCCTTCGGTACTGCCTTCATCTACGGGCTGGGGGGGTATTTCGTTATCCGGGGCGCATTCACCGTGGGGACGATTGTGGCCTTTGGGTCGTATCTGGGGAACCTGTATCGCACGCTGCAGGGACTTTCCAATGCGCCGGTGGCGTTTGCCACCTCGATGGTGAGTTTCGAGCGCGTGTTCGAGGTCATCGATCTGCCGGTTGATATCCCCGAAAAGCCGGGTGCGCTAGCGCTTCAGGATGTGCAAGGCGAGATCGTCTTCGAGAACGTCTCTTTCAAATACGAAACGGGCGACGAAAAATTACTTAGTAGTGTGCGGCGTTATGGTCGTATGCATAACGTCACTGCCGTTCTTTCCGGGATGGAGACCTCTGCAGATGGTGCGGCGCGCGCGCCGGTGGCGAGCGGCCCGCGCAGCCAGGCGCGCGACCTGGCGCTGGATCACGTCAGTTTCCGGGCGGCTCCGGGGCAACTTGTGGCGCTGGTTGGACCGAGTGGTGCCGGTAAGACAACGCTCACCTATTTGATCCCGCGCCTGTACGATCCAAGCGCGGGGACCATTCGTATCGATGGTCACGACCTGCGCGATCTGACGCTCGAATCCCTTTCCGCGTATATCGGCATGGTCACGCAGGAGACCTATCTGTTCCACGATACCATCCGAACCAACCTGCTCTATGCTTGTTTGGGTGCTACTCAGGAGGAACTGGAGGCTGCTTGCCGGGTCGCTAACATCCACGAATTCATCGCTGCGCTTCCTGACGGCTACGATACAATTGTGGGTGAGCGGGGATATCGTCTGAGTGGCGGCGAGAAGCAGCGCATTGCGCTGGCGCGGGTGATCCTCAAAAACCCGCGCATTCTGGTGCTGGACGAAGCGACCAGCAGCCTGGACAGCGAATCTGAAGCGCTGATCCAGGACGCGCTCAGCCAGGTGATGACGCAGCGCACCAGCATCGTCATCGCCCACCGCTTGAGCACGATTCTGGCGGCGGATCTGATCCTCGTCATCGATCGGGGCAAAATTGTGGAGAGCGGCAATCACGCCACCCTGCTGGCGCAGGGCGGGCTATACGCCGGCCTGTACCAGACACAGTTTCGGACCAGTACTACTCAGTGAGAGCCGAGTTCCTTTTTGAGCTTTTCTAGTTTGGATAAACTGTCTTCTGGGATGAAGAGCCTCTGGGCTGCCGCTGTGTGTTCGATCATGTCGATAAAACTCAGTAGCACGTAATCAACCGGAACGTTTTCGCGTTTCTTGGCCATCGTGTTGAGCGTTTTGATGGCATTATCGAGCATTTCCTGGCGTACCTGGCTTCGCGCGCGTTCAAGCAATTTGATTTCTTGCATGCGCTCATCAGCCTCGATCTTTGCCACCTCGAGATCGCGCTGCATCTTCCACGTTTTGGCCCATTCCTCGAGCACTTGCCCTTTGAATGTGACGTCCTGCAGTGTGACCTCCATAATCTCAACGCCGAAATCCCGTGCCGCGCCAACTTTGAGCATCTCGAAGAGATCCTGGCGAATTTGCTGGCGAACCTGTATGTCGAGGAGTTCGTCAAGGTTGTACTTTGCCAGAATCCTGTTGCGCATTGTTCCTTCGGTGTCGCTGATGATCACACGCTTTGACCAATCCATGATCCGGTCTGGCTCGGTGCGCCATGCGTCGCGGATCCACTTACACGTCGCGGCTTTGAAAATGTCGTCGTCGGTGGGACCGACCTGGAATTTGACGGCGACCTCGTACGTGATGGGGATGCCATCGCGGGTGATCGCGTTAACGGGGAATGGCCAGCGCTGCGGACGTAGGTCGATGATGTCCCAAATCTTCTCGAAGGACTGCAGTTGCGGGAATCCAGGGCCGCGAATGACACGGGTGAGTACGCCTCCAGATTCGAGAACGATGGCACTGTCTTGTCGCAGGACGACGCCAGCCGGACCTCCGCGCTGCTTGACGCTTTCGCTGCCCATTGCGATCTTTCCTCCACCGACGAGCAAATAGGGGGAGAAGCCGGGCCGTCCGAACATGCGATGGATAAGGAACTCCCATCCTCCACCGCCCAGGCCGAAAACAGCGTTGACCAGATTGGCGCAGAGCAAAAGCGCCGCCACGACAACGACGATACCGGGCAGCATCCCTCCGGCAACGTTGAGGACGAATTGGCGGACGATTTTATCTACATCCGGTTCCAGATAAGAAGGCCGGATATTGTTGAGCGTCGCCACCGTGCTGAATGTGCCATCGCTTTGGGGTTCTTTTGTCACCTGTACATCGAAGGTGCATTGCGCGGTTTGTGGGATGGAGATCTCCTGGTTGCGGAAAGTGAGGGTATCGTTGTTAACGAACGTGATGGTTACTGAATGTGATCCTGCGCTGGTTGTCTCGAGGACATAAAACCTGGCGGTCAATGGGGCGCCCACCGTTGTCGCCGGTACGACGTCGGTGAGGGCTACGTTCGTCGTCGCTTTGGTTTCCTGCGGTTCGCTGAGAGCCGCGACCAAGGCACCCGGTGGAATGGGCGTGCCGGTAACGATGGCGTCGACGACCATACCATCTGGATCGACAGCGCCGGCAAGATTATCTCCGTTGAGGCCGGTAGGGCAAATTGGCGTGATGCGCTGGTTATAGCGGATTGTGTAAATCGAGACTGCAACCAGGCTAGCGACAAACAGAAACGCTGCGATCCCTAATACGGTGATAAGGAGGCGGCCGTAATATCGTAAGAATCTTCCTAAGTTGAACATTGTCGATACCTCGCCACGGCTAATGACTGAGCGTCTGTAAGATGTTGAGCATCTGCGGCGACAAAATAGTGGGGTCAACACTTGATTTCTGAGCATCCGGTGGTGGATGGACCCCCATGGCTTCAAAGAGCTTGGCTGCCAGAACTTGTCTGTCAACTCTGCCTTCGGCCTCTTGCAGGATTTGGACCAGTCGGGTGAGCATTTCCATACGCGCTTCGGCAAGTACTTCTTGTTCACGCAGTGCGATGCGCGCTTTAGCCTCGGCAATGGCGATTTCAATATCTCGGTCGCGCTCGACGCTCCAGTTCTTAATACGTTGATCGCCGATTTCTTCAGGCACTTTGATGTCGCTGATGCCGCCGCCTATCACCTCGATTCCTAGAGGCTGCATCTCTTTCTTGAGGCGGTCGCGGAAAGTAGCGGCGATTTCTATGCGTGGATTTCTGTCACGTGAAGCTGTCTCTGCATCTTCCCAGGTGATCTCCGGTCGGAGGAACTCCCCATCTTGCGTTGGTGGCGCGCTGCAACTTGCATAATGCCAGGCTTCTTGTGCTTTGTCGGAGAGTTCGTCGAAAGCAGTGAGTGCGACGATGCTGCACTGTGCTTGGAGGGTTTCGTCATCTGGCGGGTGTATCTCCGACAACGTGTCCTCATTTGCGGCGTCCTCAGGAACGCTCACGAGGAACAGCATATGTTCGGCCTGTCTCGTCGCCCCGACGATGGTGATTTTCTTCGTAGTAACGTCGAATTGAGCGGCAAGCGTTGCCTTGAGTGCTTCGAAGTGGACGTGGTTTTCCTCTTCTGCGGTCACGGTGACTTCTACTTTGATGGGTGGGGTGTACCGGCTCGGCCTGGGAAAGAGTCGCGCGATGTAGGTACTCGGCCAGCGTTCTTGAACCTGACGCGCCAGGTAAGTGAGCGTGGTTTTTCTGTTGCCTGCGGCTTCGATCAGCGCGCGTGCCAGTTC
>JBJYXQ010000319.1:0-9572 GCA_046260035.1 Anaerolineae bacterium | reverse complement strand
TTCAAAACCAATGCGTCTTCGCGGCTAACAAGCAAGGTAACCGGCTCAACGTCACGATACTCCGAAAGCGCGGCCACAGCAGCAGCCTCTGGTGTGGCGGCAGGCGCGGCTGCACCACCAAGAAGACCACCGCCGGTGCCTCCGCCCCCAGCTACAGAGGTCGTTACGGGCGTCGCACTCTCAATCGCATCTGCCTCAATGTCCTCCCACAAGCCAACATGCCAAACAACTGCATCTTGAACGGTCAACTGGACGATCAGGCTAGTGAACGAATTGGTGATGAGACCCATCACACCAGCATAACGACCGTTAGGCAGCAATTCGAAATGCCCATAATAGCCAGTTTGAGTAGGCTCATCCTCATTTTCAACCAGGGTCGTAAACTGCTTGATACTCTCAGCACCCAATTGGGGGTCCAAAGAAGTAATCGACAACGCGGCAATCACATCGACGCGGTCGCCAGGTTTAAGCGCCCAAGCCACCGCTCCCTGCGTGTCCATCGGAATCGCGTAAGCCACCCGGTCTGCAGGTTCAAAGAGCGCCGCTGCTGAGCCAGAGGCTGCCAACATCCCCCCAGGTGCGCCGAGCATATTGGGCAAGATTGGCATCCCTCGGGGAATGTCCATCCGCGCGAATTTGCCATCGATCTCTTCCACAGAGGTGTAATATTCAGGTGGTAAAGCATCTTGAGGCCAGCGCTGAAGGGCAATCGCGTTGTCTTCGACTTTGATCTCCAACCCGCGGCTAATGTTCTGCATCGCGATCACAATATCCGTATATACGACCGGCTCCGGCGTTGGCGTCGCTTCGGCCAAATCAGCATCTGCAGGTGCAGAGGGATTCAGGACTACCATATAGTAATACACACCACCTGCCACTACAACGAGGACGATGAGCAATACTGCGAAGATAAGTAAGGTTTTGTTGCCGCGCATTTGGACCTCCTTAACCTAGACCTGGATTGAAATTCACCATTCTTATAATGAAAATACAGCAAGCGACCAGAAAGTCAAGGCGCGAAAACGAGTTGCGAAACTCGCGCGCCGTCTTTCCGTTGCTGCACACACAATTAGTGTAACACGGCCTATGACTGATGTCAATTCATGACTACAACGCATCAATGGTATGCGCCTGACGTTCTAGCCAGTTTCTGATGTTCGTCAGTTCATCGCGCACATTCTGTAGGTTCTTGCGCTCGGCACGGATAAAGCGTGTATACGGTGCAATCGCGGTTTCGATGTCGTGTAGCGCACGCTCCAATTCTCGGGTGAACTGCGTGTTTAGGCTATGCATAAGCTGCTCGCGCACTGCGGCGATTTTGTCGTGGAGTTCATTCTTGACCGCGCGCTTCTTGGCGGGGATTACAAGCAATCCCAAGACGGCCACGGTTCCCGCAGCGAGAATGCCGGTCAAATCGGCAGCGCTTGTCGTGGCCAATGTAGTGACAATTGCCCCAAGGCCTAACGCACTGACCTCGACAAAAGCTGTGCTGGCGACTGCCCGCTGCACTTCGGCAGCGATGCGGGTGGATTCCTCCATCCTGTCGTAATTCTCCAAGACTTGCTGCGCCACACGCCCTACCGTATCGAGTAAATGAGCGCGGTCATAGGTGAAACTTGCCCCAGCTTGCCCAACAAGATGTTCTGCATATTTTTCCTGTCGGTTGACAACGTGCTCCTGCACAGCCTGCCATTGACGCACGTTGCTGCTCACCAGCCAATCGATGATCTCGTTGACACGCTGTTCGACAACTTGCGGAACATCCCTAACCACTTGATGAGCAAACTCTTCCTGTAACTTCGGTTTGTTAACCAGATCAAAGATGCGCAACAGGCGTACGGTCTCGTCAAAGTAGGCCATACCGCGGTTTTCGAACTCGTAGAGGGCATTATCTACCTCGGCGAGACGATAATGGAATTGCTGGGATAGATCTTCCCGGTACATCTTCGTTTCACGCTCCACATCAGCGATTACGGCAAAGTCGTCTTCCAACAACGCCAGCCGCTCCTGGACGATCTGAGCATATTTATCGATCAGGTGCAGTGCCACACCGATGGGATTACGCAGCTTGAGACGAATGCGCTCTTTCTCGTCCAGCGTTGTGACGATATACTGCTCCAATGCCTCAATCCGACTCTCAGCCAGCAAAGCGGTATCATCCGTTTGCTTGGCACGCAAGGCTTGTCGCGAAGAAATCGGGAAAACCTCGGGGGCAAAGCCCAAAAGCACGCGCGCATTCTCAGTAATGAAGTTCTCAATGCGCGTGACGTCCTCTGGGGTGTCCAAAATGTCAATCTTGTTGAGCACGATAACGACTTTCTTGCCCCAGTCACGAATGTGCTCCAGAAAAGCGCGCTCACTTTCTGTGAACGGACGATCAACCGAAGTCACAAACAGCACTAAATCAGAACGGGGGACAAATTCCTGCGTAAGCGCTTCATGCTCGCGGTGGATGGCGTTGGTGCCTGGCGTATCAACGATGTTGATTTCTTCCAGCCAACCGACAGGGGCAGTGTAGGTGTCCACCGATCCTTCGATGGCCACGCGCTCAAAGTCATTGCCATGTTTGAGTAACTGGATGCGGGTGGTCGTTGGGGTGACACCTTCTTCTAGAAGTGGCTGTCCGAACAATGCGTTGATGAAGGCGCTTTTCCCGGCATTGAACTCGCCCACCACGACGAGGAGAAAAAGCTCGTCGAGCTGACGGATAGATCGTTCCAAGGCAGCGCGATCCTCCGGCATGGCCGAAAACTGCGCCAAGGCGATTTGTAGATTGGTCAACCAGTGACGCTCGATACCTACTAGCGCTTCTTCGGTCGGGTCCAAGATTTTAGGCTGCATACAGGTTCTCCACAGTATATGAACCTATCCGAGAATTCTTTCGGATAGAGTCTATGTCATTAAATCCCGAGATCGCCCTCCACCCAACTTTTAATATAGTATGCTCTTATCTACAAAAAAAGCAAGCGCGCACAAGTGTGTATATCTAAAAGGGCAAATCTAGCGTACACCAAGTAAAACACGACCGTCCAATATAGAGGACGGTCGTGTTGCCAGATTATGCAAGCATATATCTAATTATCGGTAGGCTCGAGGACCTTGTCCACGATATTGTACTTTACAGCCTCTTGTGCTGTCATATAGAAATCACGGTCAGTGAGTCGGGTAATTTGTGCATCGTCCAGGTCGGTATGGTGCCGCAAGATGTCGTTGAGAACATCACGCTGTCGCAGGATTTCCTTCGCCGCGATTTCGATATCGGCGGCCTGCCCCTGCACGCCACCAAGTGGTTGGTGTAGGTGAATCGTCGCGTACGGTAGCGCATAACGACGCCCCTTGGCGCCGGCCGTGAGTAAAACAGTCGCCATGCTGGCCGTCATCCCTACAGCAATAGTAGAAACAGGAGCCTGTATCAGTTGTATCGTGTCGTAGATAGCGAGGCCGGCCGAGATTTCACCACCGGGCGAGTTAATATAGAGGGAGATTTCCCGCTCAGAGTCCTCGCGATCCAGGAAGAGCAGTTTCGCCACAATCTCGTTTGCCACGAGGGCATTAATGGGCGTCCCCAAGAAAACGATGCGTTCTTTCAGCAGCACCGAATAAATATCGTGCACTCTCTCGCCCAGCCGGGTGTCTTCAATCACATACGGGAACATCGTTACCTCCTCCACTACGCTTGAGGCGTATCTTCTTCTTGCGCCTCCGTTGCTTCATCGGACGCCGTCTCTTCGACGGAGGGTGTCGTCTCATCAGCGGGTACGTCTTCCTCTTGCGAGGGCGGGGCCTCAACAACTGGCCTGTCCTCTGCTTCTTCAGCCGCCTCTTCCGGCACGTCCGCGGGCTCTGTGGATGCTCCTTCTACAGCGACTTCCGTTTCCGCCACAGCGTCAGCATCGACTTCGCCACGCCCGATCTTTTCGAGATGTTCCAGCGTCTTGCGGCTCAAAATGCCCGTCCTCAGATTGCGCCCCATAGGCGAATCGAGTGGGAGCGGCATACTTTCGATCCGATGTGCCTGGCCCATAGCAGTCATAAAGCTTTGATATTCCTGCACCACTTCATCATCACTGACGACGATGCCCTGCGCTTCGGCAAACTCCGTCAAGACGAGGGAGCGCCTGACATCCGCTTCAGCCTGCGGCTTCATCTGCTGGCGGAGCTGTTCTATGGTTATGCCTTGCAATTGCATGGCATCTTCGAGCGACATATGTTGCTCACGTTGGATGCGTCTGCCCATATCTTCGAGCATATCATCGAGCGCATGTTCCACCATCACCGGAGGATAATGCACATCGGACTGTGCAACCAGGATGGATACCAGGTCGTCACGATAGTGTTCCTGCGCGTGCTGCTGCTTGGCATCCAGCAGTCGGGTGTAAATATCCTGCTTCAACTCTTCGAGCGTCTCGAAAGAGCCTGCCGTGCTGGCAAGCGCATCGTCGAGATCGGGGAGCACGCGCTCGTAGACACCGACAACCTTGACGTCAAATTCGCCTTCTTCGCCGCGCAGGCTCTCTTCGCCGAAAGTCTCCGGGAAAACTACCGTGAACGATTTCTCTTCATCGAGGCTCATCCCGATCAGGGCCTCGACAAATCCCGGCGCGACAAAAGGAACATCTTCCTTCAGCACGACTTCAATGTCATCCTCTTCAACGATGACATCGCCATCAACCGTGCCGAGAACATTGATATGAACTTCGTCGCCGTATTCAGCCGGACGCTCTAAAGCTTCCAAGACTGCATGTTCTTCACGAACCTGCTCCAGGACATCGGCAACTTCCTCGTCAGTCACGGTGACATCTTCCCATTCCAGACTCAGGCTGCTGTAATCTCCTAAGACAATCTCCGGCGCCAATGGCACGCGGATCGTGAAGGTCAAAGGATCAGGCTGGATATCTTGCAGTTCCCCTGGGCCATAGGGATCGATCTCAGCTTTATCGAGGATTTCCGGATAAATCTCCTCAAGCATGGCATCTGCCGCCTCTTGAAGAAGCGCCGCCTCGCCGACGTACTTCACAACTTTGGCGTAGGGTGCTTTTCCCCTGCGGAAGCCAGGGATATTGTACTTCTGAGACATAACGCGTGCGGCTTTCCGCATCGCTTCTTTAACTGCTGCCTCCTCTATTTCAACGTTGAGGAGCGCTTCATGCGTCGCTAACACTTCTTTTTTGATCTCAAACACGCTTGTACCTCCATTGACAAATCGGAGGAATTATAGCACACTCCTGATGAAACACCAATGTCAACTAGACCCAACCGGCAGCAAAAAGAAAATATAGGTTTGACAAAACGCATTTATAATGTTACAATTAACTTGTTTAGAAATACATTCTTTTACTTAAATAATCCAACGTACACGTATTAAAGAGTTAGGTGGAGAGACGGTTATGCAGGACACGAGACAACAAATCCTGGAAATCCTAAAACGTCGCGGCGAGGTCACCGTTCAAGAATTAAGTCGTGAACTAAACTTGACCAGCGTCACAGTGCGCCATCACCTAGAAATTTTGCGCTCTGAAGGATATATCACTGAGCCCGAGATTCATCGTTCGAACCGGCCTGGACGTCCACGCTACGTCTATCGGTTAACCTCTACCGCTGCCGATCTGTTCCCTAACAATTACAGCGGTCTGGCGAACGCGATGTTGGACACGCTGAAAGCGTGTCTCCCTAAGGAAGAGCAATTGGACTTTCTGCGCGAAACCGCCAAACGCATGGTAGCCAATGCAGGAGACTTGCCGGAAGACCATGATGCGCGGATGGATAGCGTGTTAGCCTTTATGAATCAGAAAGGATTTGTCGCCCGCTGGGACAAAGACGAAGATGGCCAATACTTCATCTATGTCAGCAGTTGCCCCTACCATCACGTTGCCCAAAGCCACCACGAGACGTGCGAGATCGATGAAACCATTATCCGCGAGCTAACCAACGCCGATCCAGAGCGATTACAGGCGCTGGCATCCCGCGGGGGCTTATGCGTCTACCGGATCAATTGGCCAGAGTAAACGTATTTCAAAGCAAATGCATTTAAAATACAACCGCACTTAAAGTACAAGCGCATCTATAGAACATAAACAAGGCCCGGGAAAATCCTGGGCCTTGTGTTATATGACAAATAAGCTACACGATCCAGAGATGCTCCTGAGGATGGCTCACATATTCCGCACCGTTGGCCGTGATGACCACATTCTCTTCACGCCCAATATAGCCGCGACCCGGTACTGCAACGCCTAATTCTATAGCAAAAACGTTGCCTTCTTCGATTACACCCTCCACGGCACTGCCGTAGCGTTCCCACTTCGGGCCGAGGACGGTCGCGCCATCGTGCGCCGTGCGCCCTATGTGATGCCCAAAAGCATGCATATATTGGGGATATCCTGCATCGACAAGCGCCTGACGGGCTGCCGCATCGACTTCCCAACCGCGAACTCCGGGTTTGAGCACCGCACGCCCGGTTTCCAGGGCGACGGTCGCCGCATCCCACGCATGCTGGACAGCTTCCGGGATAGCCGTTTCACCCGCAGGGGCCACATACCACGTCCGTTGCAAATCAGAGACAAAACCATAACGTGAAATGCCGAAATCGACCTGGACCAGATGACCGGCCTCGATCCTCAAGCCAGCAGGCATCGCGTGCCCCACTGCCGAATCCGGCCCAACCGTGACGACAGGACAGTAATCCCACTCCCATGACGCGCCATAGCCGTTTTCCGTGAGGAAGTTGTGCAGAAAATCGGCCACTTCCGTATCCGCGATACCGGGACGGATGAACCGTTGCAACTGCGCCAGACCTTCTTCCGTGCGCTCAACCGCCACCTTGATGAGCTGGATTTCCGAAGCTGTCTTGCGCCCACGCAGAGCAGCAATGATCGCTTCTGCCGAGACCAAACGGTCAGCATACGGTGTCGCCGCCAGCGTCCGCGAGAGCACCCGGAACATCCCGTAGGTCAGCCCATCCGCCGCCGGATCACTCTCCGAGTAGTTAATGGCGATCTGGCGCGGGCACAAAGCCTCGATCTCTGCGATCAAGGGCTGCTGGAAGGCCTCATCGTACCCGATGACGCGATCATACGCGCCCAGCCGCTCGACGTTGGGGACATCGTAGCGTCCTACAACGGCAGTGCGTGCACCGCTCTTGTGGATGAGCAGTGCCGAAGTCCAGGTGAGATCGAAGCCCATAAGCAGATCCATCACCGGATCCCTCACCTGACTTGTCTCTCGTACAAACGTGATCCAGAGATCGACGTCTTTCTCCTTGAGAATCTCAACCGCTTGTTCGGTTTTTTCACGCACAATCGCCGCAGTTTCAGATGTCATATCCGTTTCCAGTTATCAATCTACAAAGTCTCACCGGTCAGCCGTTCATAGAGAGCCCGGAATTCCTCATCGGAGTAATAATAGATCACCACCCGCCCGCCTTTGCGCCCAGTTTTGAGGCGCACGCGCGTGCCCAGGGATGCCTCGAAACTTTCCTCCAATGCCTGGATTTCAGGCACCGGTGCGGGCTTGGTTTTTTGCGGGTGCGCGAATTGTTGTACGAGCGCCTCGACCTGGCGCACGTTCAATCCTTGTTGGATGACAACGCGCAGCATAGCATCTTGATCTTCCTGACGGGGCAACCCCAACAACGCACGGGCGTGCCCTTCCGTGATCGTCTCCTCCATCACCGCAGCTTGCACGGCAGGCGAAGCCAGCAATAGCCGCAGCGTATTCGCGATAGCCGGACGGCTCTTCCCTACCCGCTGCGCTACATCGCCCTGCGACAGTCCGAATTCCTCGATAAGTTGCTTGTAGGCCAGTGCTTCTTCCAGCGGATTGAGATCCGCGCGCTGGACGTTCTCCACTAACGCCAACTCCAGCATCTGTTGCGGAGCGACGTCTTTCACGATGACGGGCACCTGCTGCAATCCCGCGAGCCGCGCCGCACGCCAGCGGCGTTCTCCGGCGATCAACTGGTAACCACCTTCGGCCTTGCGCGTGACGACAAGCGGCTGGATAATGCCATGTTCGCGAATCGAGCCGGCGAGTTCCTGCAAATTCTCCGTGGCGATAGATCCACGTGGCTGATGCGGATTGGGGGTAATTGCCTCCAAAGGCACATCCTGCGCACCACCTGCCCGCGTCTCATCCACAGGAATCAAAACGTCCAACCCTCGGCCTAGTCCTCGTTTTGTCATCGCTATCCTCTCTCCACCACAAACACAACCCAAGATTGCAGTATAGCACTTTATATCGACATGCCAAGGACACAACTGCCCTAAACATAGATTGCTGACAGAGTTTAGGCTATCACGGAAATTTAAAAGACATTAGAAATTAACGGGCAAGATTTTATCATTCCTGCAGGGCAAGAGGCACTTTGTGTATTGTTCCGCCGCTAAAGCGGCTTTTCGAGGGGATTTTTGTGTGGTTTTTGGGCGCGCTACGTCGCGCCCTACAACCACACATCTTAATTCTCTTCTTCCTGCACGCGGGAAGGGAGCCTGCGGGGATAAGCAATGCTCAACTCAGCCATAGCTTGGGAATATGCGCAGTTAAATGTGATAGTCCTACGGTCAGTAAGGCTTGACAGTATGTTCAACCACGCTATAATGACGCTTGATAAAGTTTACATTCGATGCTGACAAACCCTATCAGGTTTGTGGGACAAAGTCAGGAGGAGGCATTATGGCAAGGAAAAAGGGCGCTCGGATTTTGATTAAGATGAAGAGTACTGAAAGCGGACACATGTATCTCACGCAGAAGAATCGCCGCAACGATCCCCAGCGGCTGGAAATGCGCCGCTATGATCCCTTTGTGCGCAAGCACGTCATTTATCGCGAGACAAAGTAATTGTCGTCATAGCCATCACAAACCCGGTACACTTATGTACCGGGTTTGTTTTTGAGACTGTGTATCGATAGCTGAGAGAAAGGAGATCGCGATGCCCCTGACCAAGATCGTATGCACACTGGGACCAGCCACTGAACCTCCTGAAATCCTGCGCGGGATGATCCACGCGGGTATGACAGTGGCCCGGCTCAACTTCTCGCACGGGACCTCTGCGAACAAACGCCAGACCGCCGCACTCGTGCGCCGCATCGCCGCTGAAGAAAATCGCTATGTGGCCTTGATGGGCGACCTGCAAGGTCCCAAGATCCGTGTAGGGGTACTGCCGCCAGAAGGCGTCCAGCTCGTGGAAGGCGCAGAAATCGTGCTGACGGCTGACCCCGTTCAGGATCCTCTCACAGAAATCCCCTTCCCGCACGCCGAAATCATCCCTGACATACATCCAGACAACCATATTCTGCTGGATGACGGGGCGCTGGAATTGAAAGTTCTCGCCGTTGCTCCAACGTGCTTGCACTGCCGGGTGCTGGTGGGAGGGCTGCTCACCTCGCACAAGGGCGTCAATCTGCCGGGCGCGCACTTGAAAATCCCAGCGCTCACCGAAAAGGACAAAGAAGATGCGCTTCTGGCGCTGGAATTGGAGCTAGATTACCTAGCGCTGTCGTTTGTACGGCGTGCGGCCGACATCATCGCGTTGGAGGACTATCTCAACGCGCACGCGCCCACGCCTGAAGAACGGCGTG
>JBJYXQ010000318.1:0-1535 GCA_046260035.1 Anaerolineae bacterium | reverse complement strand
TGTACACTTGAGCACGCCATTGACCCGCGCAAAGGCATCGTCGGCATTGGTACCGATCGTGAAATGGTGTTGCTCCCACACTTCTTCCAGGACATTGATCCATTCGTACCCATAGTCTGGAGGCAGCAACGCATACGTGCGCTCATAAGGCTCACGTGCCGCGGGACATTCGCCCGGTTGGGGCTGAGGCTGGGGTGACGTTACGACCTCCAAGCGCGCATTGTCAAAATACGCATCATTGTGCTTATACCGCCATAGAACCTGGTCGATCACAAACACGGTCACATGCTCGCCTTGCGCCTCGGCTTCGACTGTCGGAAGGGCGTGGTAGGCATTGTAGATGTGCGCTCCCTCTCCCCAGATTACGGTATCGGCGAACGGATCTGTTCCACCGGTCGGATCAATCCCGACTTTAAACGTGAAGTTCCGCCGCGCGTCATTTGTCACTGTTCCCTCTAGGGCGAAGAACGCCTCAGTTCCAGGGCCTTCGCTGGTTTGTGGATTGTCATCATTGCTGCTCCAGGCGTGGGCATCCATCGTGAATCGTAAGCGATCACCGGGATTGACCTTGACTGTCTGGAACAGGCCGGCCTGGTGGATTCGCCACATCGTAAAGAACTTGATGGCGTGATTACCTTCACTGATACGCAGGGGATCTAAAAACGGGGACTGCTTGGGGATAATCTTGACTTCCGGCTCACACCATCCATCATGATTATCGGCATCCCACGGCGGCCTGAACCCTTTGTCATGCACATAAAACACGGTCCACTCGGATGGTTTGTCGACTTCCCCCCGGGCCATTTGGTGTATACCATCGGGCCGGTGGACCTGACACGTATGACCATCCTGGCCTAGTTCAAAGCTGGCATTCTTAAGCATGATACACTTCCTTTCGATAGCTATGCCTACTGACTGGTGATTGATTTTTCTGACTTACAATCGCACGAGCGCCGAGGTCTTTGTGATGTCTATGAGGGCCGCACTTCTTGTTTGCCCGGCTTTGCCATATTCTCATTATAGCATCGTACGGGCCAATTCTCGCATGATTTTTTATCAATGTTGCAATGTCGACAAAGCCTCGCGGTTGTCATAGATTTTCTGTAGCGCGGCGATGACGTCATCCACGCCCTGCGGCCCGGCGCGGAAGACGTTCTCGTTCAGCCAAATGGCTTCGCGGGTAGCAGCCCGTTCGCTTTCGGGGAACTGGCCCGGATGGAAGCGCAATCGCTCCGGGAAAGCACTCGGCACGGGCAGGCGCGAGAGGTGCGGCTGGAAGAGTTCGTACTGGTGCATCGGCGGGTAGCCGGCGTCGGCGGGGATGCCCTCAGCGTGCAGGGCACGGCACACCGTCTCGTGGGTCACGCCGAAGACCTCCGGGTCGATGGCGAAGATATAGCGGTAGAACGAGCGTGCTGTATGGCGCAAATCGCGCTTGAGGAGGCGCACACCAGGGACTTCGCTGAGGCTCTCGTCCATGTAGGCCGCCATCTCTTCGCGCTCCTGCGCTTGCTGCGGGAAGCGCTCGATGGCGA
>JBJYXQ010000317.1:0-8418 GCA_046260035.1 Anaerolineae bacterium | reverse complement strand
CGCGGCGACCGGACGATCCCGGCGGAGCGGCTCACGTGCGTCGCCTCCAACCTCTACAACCCGGCGCAGTGGTACGGCGGCTGGGGCATTAACCTCACGAGCGGCAGTGGCAACCAGATCCTCCACAATACGATTGCCGGCGTCCACTCGCCCCACTCGCCCACCGAGACGGCCCCACCTGCGATCTGGACAGCAGGCGCGGACGTCCTCGTGGCGTACAACACCATCGGCATTGATGGCGACGGGATCGAGGTCGGCACCTGCGGCCAGGGCATCTTCGTCACCGGGCAGGGCGTGCAAATCCTGAACAACACCATCGTCAACGCCCGCACCAGTTTCTTCGACGCGGAAAGCGACGATCCCACCGAGGGCGCGATCTTCGTCAACGATGGTTCCCCGCTGGCGCGGCAATACGTCATGCGAGACAACGTAGCCCGCGACAGCACCACCAAGGTGATCGAGTTCGGCCCCTCCGTCCCGGAGTCGCTGCGCCTGTTCGAACCGCCGCGCATCGTCAGCATCGACGGCCTCACGGTGATCGGTGAGACGGAAACGGGCTACGATTGCCCCAACTGTCTGGTCGATCTCTACCTGGATGACCTTGACGACGAGCAGGACGCACTGGAACTGCTGACGACGGCCGTCATCGACAACATCACCGGCACGGCGCGCTTTACGGCGACTTTGCCCTACGCGCTACCCGCCGATCACGGCATCCGCGTCGCCGCCGTCACGCAGGATGATTACGTCATCGGCGATTTCCTGTCCGGCACGACGACGATGCTTTCCCCGGCCTACGCTCCGGACGCCACCTTGGTCCACGACTTAGCGCCGGGCTGGAATCTCTTCTCGATCGACGTAACGCCGCCCGACCCGGCCATCGCCACCGTGTTGAGCAGCCTTGCCGGGCAGTACGACGTGGTGCTCAGCTTCGACGGCGGGCCATCCGGCGGCGGGCACACCTACGATCCGGCGAATCCCGGCGCGAGCGACCTGACCACGATCGACGTGACGCACGGCTACTGGATTCACATCACCGCCGCGACGACGCAGACGTTGACGCTGGCCTACGAACCCGCGCGCGACGACACAGCCATCCAACTCTACGAGGGCTGGAACCTGGTCAGCTATCTGCCCGACCGGACGCTGCCGATCACGCAGGCGCTGGAAAGCATCAGCGGCGCTTACGACATCGTCCGCGGTTTCGACGGCGGCGCGCTGACCTACATGCCCGCGCAGCCGGAATTCAGCGATCTCACCGTACTGGAACCGGGCTATGCCTACTGGATCAAGATCAAGACGGGGCAAGGCGCGCCGGTGTTGACCTATCCAGGTGCCGACACGCCGTTAATGGCGCTCAACGCCATCGGGCCGGACGCCCCGGCCCAACCGCAAGGCGTCGCGAGTGCGGATTTTTTCTCCCCAACCACTGAGTGGACCGATTTCTACGGCGTTGCATCTCTCAGTGGCTTTTCCGCTCCCCGCAACGCCAGTGTGATCGCCTACGATCCCGACGGCAACGTGGCCGGTGCGTTTGTGGTGCACACACCGCCCTACTACGGCTTCCTCCACGTCTACCTGGACGATCCCAACACGCCGGGGGATGAAGGCATCGAAGACGGCGACGAAGTGCGCTTCACCATCGACGGCCGGTTGGCGACGCCCTCCGAATCAACGGTCTGGAACGCCGGCGTGGATGCCAACGAAGTCAACCTGAACGTGGAGATGCCCTACGTGGCGACCGACGAATGGGCTGACTTCTGGGGCACGCTGACCATTGACGGCACGCCCGCGCCTGCCGGGACGATCCTGGCGGCCTACGACGCGGACGGCGTCTACATCGGCGACGTGATCCTGGGCGAGGCCGGGCAGTTTGGTTTCCTCCACGCCTACGGCGACGATGCAACGACGCTTGGCGATGAAGGCGCCGAGATCGGCGATGCCATCACCTTCCAGGCCTTTCTTCCGCTCAGTACCTACCCGGTCGTCCTCACGCCCTCCGGTGGCGCGCCCACCTGGCAAGGGCGCGGCGCGCGCACCGAAGTCGCCCTCTCCGGCAACGCAGGCGTGCCCGGTACGCCCACGCTGGTGACCATCACCGGCCCCACCGTCGGCGAGCCGAACGTCGCCTACACCTTCACCATCATCGTCGATCCGGTGGACGTCGCGCTCCCCATCACCTACACCATCGAGCACACCGATCTGGCGACGCCGATTGTGGCCAACTTGGACACCCGCGCCATCTACCTCAAGAATCGCCTCTGGACAACGACCGGCACGAAAGTCATCACGGTCACAGCGACCAATGCGGTCGGCAGCGCGATGGGCGTGTATACCATCACGATTAGCGAGGGAGGCAGCGTGCCCATCACCGACGTGGAAATCTCCGGCCCGACAGCGGGCCTAGTGGACACGGCCTACACGTTTACCGCCACCGTCCAGCCGCCAGATGCCAGCATGCCCATCACCTATACCTGGACGCCGGTGCCGGATAGTGGACAGGGCACGGCTTATGCCACCTACACCTGGGCTGTGGCCGCTACGCAACACATCACCGTCACGGCGGAGAACGGCGGCAGCGCGACCGATAGCCACGCGATCGTCATCAGCGCGCCGGTCGAACCGGAGGTCTTCGTCATCGGCCCGGCGGGCGGCACCCAGGTTTTCACCGACACGAACGGGCTGGTGACCCGGATCAACGTCCCCGCGGGCGTCGTTACCACGGTCACTACGTTCACGTACACGTGGACCGCAGCGCCGGCCCATTCCATCCCCGGCGGTTTCGGGTTTGGCGGGCGCAGCTTTGAGCTGGTCGCCTCTAACCCGATCAGCGGCGCGATCGACATCGGCCTCAACTACCGCGATCAAGACTTGCTGGACGCCCATATCGAGGACGAGGGAACGCTGCGCCTGTACTACTGGGACACCAACTTCGGCGCGTGGGATGACGTGGTGAACACCTGTACGGGGCTGGACTACATCCGCTATCCGGCGATCAACGCACTGCGCGCGCCGGTCTGCCACCTGAGCGAATTCTCGCTGTTTGGTGAAGCGGAGCAATACGTGATATACTTACCTCTAGTTCTAAGAAACAATTAGAATACACCCTGTCTCTCGGAAAATGAACGTTAAGGATTGAGCCTCAGACACAAAAGGATTCCTGCGCCCGTCAGGAGTGCGGGCGCAGAATCCTTTTAAGAAAGTGGTGGATCGATGAAAAAACAGCTAAACGCCGCCTGCTTGCTTGTCCTTGGGATGTATGTCACGGCTTGCGCCTTTGTGACCGTACCTGGAGCGCCCTCAAGTCCCACGCCTTCACAAACGCCCCTATCGCCGCCCAGTGAAACGCCCACAACCGCGCCAGCAGCAACCTACACCGCCACAGCAACAGCTACTCCCGCGCCGACCGTTCGGTCATCACCTACCCCATCACCGACACCCGCAGCGCGGATCAATCCCGATGCGGACTTCATCCCCTATGCCGACCGCCCCGCCTGGCGCACATTTTTGGACTGGCCCGATGACTGTGAAGAAGGATTCGAGCTTCTCTCGCGGCAACCCGACGATTACGGGGGCATTGATGTCTATCCAATGGACGACAATCACTACCTCATCTTTGTATTGTGTACGCTCGGTCCGTACTGGCTGGAACAACAGGTTTATTGGCTCGATAACAGTGCTGATCCGCCAGAAGCTCAACCTCTCACCGTGCCGGAGTTGGTCCAGGATGACGCACCGGAGCAAGGACTCCACAACGTCGACACCTTATACGGTTCCTACCCTATCTATTATCCAGATACGCAAACGTTGACGACGCTCCACGCCTATCGTGGGATGAAAGATTGCGGCGTCTTCTACACATATCACCTCGAGGACGCACGTTTTGTGCTGGACGAGGCCCGGCGTCATGACTGCGAGAATTCTGCCGACGCCGATACCCTCAACGCTTATCAATGGCCGTTGGTCTACCCGCCGCCGCTCTCAGCCGGACCGTTCCGCAAAGTTGCGGTGTCGTTCCCCACCCTACTGGACTGGCGCATCAGCTTGCAGCCATTGCCTGGGGGCAGTTTGCGTCTGATCACCCGCACCGAGTATATGACGTATCGCGATGGGCAGTGGGAGACACAGTCTATGAACGAGGAACAGACGTTGGTCGGTGTGGATGCCGATGGGCGCGCATGGATTTTCGGCGCGACCGGCGACACGATTTACCACCGGGACGCCGAAGGAGAGCCTGTACCTGCTGATGCGGGCTGGATGCCGATCACCGATCCCCACGCATTGCAGGGGCGGGGCGTCGTCTCTGATGCACAAGGCCAGGTGTGGTTAGCCACGGAGCAGGATGTGCGTGTCTTCGATGGAGAGCGGTGGACGATTTTCACGCGCGAAGCAATGGGGATGCCACCGGCAGAATGGGAGGATTTGCTGACCGGGGTTACTCTTACCTACGTGGAAAGCCAACGGCAGATGTGGGTGGGCTCGTGCGACTGGGGCGGGCCGGGACCGTTTGGCGGTGGCGGCGCGCGCTGGTTCGACGGGCAGGCGTGGCACGGCGCAGAATCGCCGGTGGCTGATGGCTGCGTGACAGCGATCGCCGCTGATGCGGAGGGGAACGTGTGGGTCGGGATGGATCACGGCCTGGTGTATCTGTTCGACCAGACTTCTGGAGCGTGGCACGAATTCCCGCTGCCCGAACCGGAGGCGTATCGCCAGGGCTATCCGGCAGCGCTCTCGCTTGGACCAGACGGCAGCCCCTGGCTGCTTTCGGCACTGTGCGGTGGCGCAAGTTGCGACGCGACCCGCGCGCTCTATCATCTCCAGGATGACGCATGGACTGAAGTGAGTGGCCTGCGCGATTATCCCGAGGGTCTGATCTATCAAGGGCCAGCGCTGCCGGTGCTGTTCGACGAGGCCGGAACGCCGTGGTTTTTCTTCGGGATGATGGCCTTCCGCATCGCGGATGACCGCCTGGAACAGCCGCCAGCCGCCGAACTGAACGTATGGGATGCGGCGGTCGACGAGGCAGGACAAATCTGGGCGATCGCCAATGCAAAAGACGACACTCCTGCGCTCTGGGTTTTGGAGGTCGTGAAATAACCCAAACCCTAAAGGTCTCAGAAGACCTTTAGGGTTTACAGGGACTACAAGACTAAAGACTACCCGACGACTTTCATAAGGAACGACAACAAACCACTTCAAGGAGATACGAAAATGACACTGAAGAAATTTTCCTGGATAATCATCAGCTTGACGTTAAGCCTCGTCCTGCTCACCGCCTGTGGTGGCGGGGAGGCAAGCCCGACAGAGGACGCGGGCCAGCCCGCGGTCGCGTCCAACACCGCCACACCGGCACCAACGTCCAAACCAGCCGCTACCCCCACCCCCTCGGCGGATGATCTCGTGGACCTGGGTGTCCAGCAGCAAGAGGCCGGTGATCTCGAAGCGGCCGTCGCCGCGTTCCAGGAGGCCATCGAACTCGACCCTGAACACGTCGATGCCTATTTCCAGTTGGGTATGGCCTACTACGACTTAGGAAAATTCCAGGAAGCAGTCGCCACCCTCGAAACGGCGGCGGAACTCGATCCCAACGATCCTGACACACAACGCAACCTCGGCACAGCGTACGGCAAGATGGACGAATGGCAAAAGGCTGTCAGTGCCTACGAGAAAGCCATCGAACTCAAACCTGACTTCGGTGAAGCCTACGGCGACCTGACCGGTGCTTACGCGAGTACCGGCAAACTCACTGATGCTATCGCTGCCGGAACACAGGCCATCGAGCTGGCGCCCGAATACGTCACCGCGTACAACAACCTGGGCATCGCCTACGGGATGCAGGGCGATTTGCAACAGGCCATTGCTATGTTCCAAAAGGGACTGCAAATCGATCCAGAGGACGCGATGGCGCACTACAACCTGGGGTTCGCCTATCAAAACCTGAACAACCTCGATCAAGCCATCGACGAGTACCGCGAAGCCATTCGCATCGACCCCGATTACTTCGACGCGCGAGAGAATCTGGGCAGTGTCCTCGCCCAGCAGAACAAGTTCGACGAAGCCATCGCCGAATGGCAGGCCCTCCTCGAACGCAACCCGGAGCGCGCCAGCGCGCAGCGCTTCCTCGCCATGGGCTACGCGACGCAGGAAAAGTACACGGAAGCCATCGCCGCCTTCGAGGCCTACCTCGAGATGGCGCCGGATGCAGCGGACAAGGCCGACATCGAGCAAGAAATCGCCAGACTCAATGCGCAAATGACAGAAACAGACAACACCTATCGCAACGCGGCAGGTGGCTACAGCTTCCCCATGCCGCCGAACTGGTACTACGAGGAACGTGGCGCCATCGTCAGATTTAGCGAGAACGCCACCGCGATCCAGAACGCCCCCAACAGCGCCCCGCTGGTCCTGTTCCAGTCCATGCCGCTAAACGAGTGGGCCGACACACTAGACGTCGCCCTGAGCAACGATCCCACCGTTTACCTGACGGCGATGAGCGCCTCACTGGGGCTGGAAGCGACTGACGTTGAAACCGGCCAGTTTAACGGCTATCCAATGGCCCAGGCCACCCTGCAAAATGCGACGCACCAGGGCCTGATCCTGATGATTCTGGTCGATGGGCGCGGGGTTGGCAGCTTCGCGCTTTCTCCACAGGAACAATGGCCCGACACCTTGGAGCGCTACATCGCAACGCTCCAAGGATTGGCGCTGACCACGCCAGAATATCAGAACGCCGCCGGCGGCTACCGTATGAACTATCCCGGCGCATGGTCTTACGAAGAGAGTGGAGAGGATGTGACTTTCGGATTGACGAAAGCGACCCTCGAAGACTCCGATAGCGCGGCGTTGGAGGAAGGTGTGTTGATCGGGTTCAGTACCGCCACGGCTGACGATCTAGCCGAGGATGTGGAGACAGACAGTGATGCCGACCCAACCACATTCGTCACCGCTATGGCGACGGCAGTTGAGGCCGAATTAGGGAATATTGAAACCGGCGAAATCGGCGGGTATCCAGCCGCTTATGGCAACATTTCCGGTCTCTACGAGGACATTCCCTATACGGGCGGTCTGGTCATTGTCCAACTCGATAACCGTCTCATCACCGTCTTTGCCTTAGCAGATCCGGATTTGTGGAGCACTGTACGCCCGATCTTTTCGGATATGCTCGACAGTATGACGTTTTTTGAACCATAAGGAGAGTATAAAATGACGACAAATGGAACTTCGTTAGGTGCAGTTATGGCTGTGCGGGAATTCAAATGCCCGTTGTGCGGGCGGCAATTCACGCGCTGGACTGGCGACCTTATCACCACAGAAGTCACAGTCTGTGATGAATGTCTGGCAGAACTGGGGCCGATAGGCGAAGTTGCGCTCCGCAAGGAGATCGAACGACGCCAAGCCGAACGTGCAGCATCAGACACACAATCCTGAATGGGGTTTTTACCACGAATCTTCACGAATCCACACCAATCTTGTTTCTTATTCGTGTAGATCACAAATGCTTCAAGCGGATCGCCAGATCCGCGTTCTGGTCTGGATCTGGCGATCCAGACCGAGCAAAAGTAGATCAACTGAGACTCATGGCTTGCCTTTGCAGGAGAAGAATTATGGAAACAAATACACTTTCACAATCACACGATCTGGGAGGGCTCGTCGCCGAACATCATGCCAACCCCAAAGCGCAAAGCGAGGCCCTGCTGGTGGGATGGTGTTTTATCATCGCCGGTGCATTTATGGCCCTGGTCGGCTGGCAGGTCTCGAAAGGTGAATGGCCAGAGTTGCTCATCGCTGCAGTGGGGGTACCGCTGGCGGTCATCGGCGCGATCGTCCTCATCGGTCGCCAGCGGCGGCGCGATCTGTGCGTGCGGATCTTCGCCGATGGCTTCACGCGCACGCTGGCTGGCAGGACGGACGTTGTCCGTTGGAACGAGGTCGCAGAGGTAGTGCAAAACGTGACCCAGTCCTACCGCGGTAACGTGCGCACCAACACGACACACATCTACACCGTCCGTCTCACCAACGGTCGCAAGTTCGTCTTCAACGGCCAGGTGGATAAAATCGCCGGGCTAGGTTCGGCGCTCCAACAACACTGCGCCGCTGGGATGCTTCCCCGCGCACGCGAAGCCTACCAGGCCGGAGAAAGCGTGACCTTTGGGCCATTCAGTGTCAGCCGCGCCGGCATTGCCAAAGGCAAAGCGACGCTGCCCTGGGAGCAGGTCGAGCAAGTGGAGCTACGCCAGGGCGTGCTTCACATCAGGAAGAAAGGAGAGCGCCGGGACTGGGCATTTGCGATGGCGTCGAAGATTCCCAACCTGCCGGTGCTGATGGCGTTGGCGAACCAACGCTATCTGCGGTAGGTAGAGCAAAAGGCAAAAGCCGGGATTGCAGGAATCCCGGCTTTTTGTGGAGGGAGATGGCTAA
>JBJYXQ010000316.1:0-6984 GCA_046260035.1 Anaerolineae bacterium | reverse complement strand
AATGCCACGTTCGCTATCCAATTCTTGATGGCGTCCCTGTGTTATTGCCAGGTGGCGTTACCCCCGAATTTGTTCATGAAAGCCAGCTTCTCGTGCGCGACATGTACGTGCCCTGGATCGATCGCCTGGTACTACAGTCGCTTTTGCCCAACCATATCAGCCTGAATTTGGGTTCTGGCAACATGAGGCTGGATCTGCCGAATGTTATTCGTATGGATATCGTGCGTACGCCATATGTGGATGTTGTGGGTGACGCGCATGCATTGCCTTTTCTCCCCGGTTCGTTTGATTATGTCTTTTCTCTGGCGGTGGTTGAACATTTGTACCAGCCATTTCAGGCGGTTGCAGAAATGTACACTGTGTTACGCGAGGGAGGATACGTTTTTGGGGAATGCAATTTCGTGTTTCCCTATCATGGATATCCCCACCATTACTTCAATGCATCTATGCAGGGGATGCAGCAGTTGTTCAAATCCTTTCGTTGTTTGCGTGTGGGTGTGTCCCCACATCAAATGCCCTCTTTTACGATCCGCGCTATTCTGAGTGCGTATCTTCAGGGTATCAGCGAAGTCAAGGACGCTGAAATCGTAACCTTACGCAACAGGTTGCAGCAGGTGATGGATGCACCTTTGCGAAATTATGATGCTTATTTCACAGAAGAAACCGCTCACCGAGTCGCTGCTGGTGTCTATTTCTTTGGCGTTAAGTCGGCGCAAGGAGAGTCACAAGTACTCCCTGATATCCTACAAACACTATTGGCAAGTAGCCCCGCATTACAACAGCGTTTCTTGGACCCTCTGGACTTAGGCCACGCAGACAATTTACTCTTGTGGGCAAAAGGTGAGGGACGTGAAGAGTTTCATGAACTGGGAGCTTATCTACAGTCTGTTCAGCCATTTGCGAAAAATGATCGTGTGGATGAAGTCAGTATCCGCAAATTGGCGGCCGAACCTATTGTTGAACCGCTTTTCGCCAATATTCCGGAAACTGTCACAAAACCAACTCCTGCTATTATGGATGGCGCAAAACTTCTCTCTAAATCCGGCAAAAAAGAACTTGTGCGGCTCCTCCGGCGAACTGGAGAAAGTATTAGACATAAAGGTGTGAAGGGTTTGTTGGCTGAGATACGTGCTTACATAAAGTGGCGTTCGGCAGGACATTAACCCAACTTTGATGCTGAGGATACCTAGACACGTGACTTGCGTCGCTTTGATCACCAATGATGCCGTTGGCACGAAGATGGCCGGCCCTGGGATTCGTTATTGGGAGTTAGCGGGTGCATTGGCACGCCAAGGAATTACGGTTCATCTGATTGTCCCCCCTTTTGTGCCGCTTGAGGATGCTTTCCCATCCGACGCGGCTTTTGCGATCCACGCCCCTCGCACAGCTACGGCTTTGCGTGCTCTGCTTGTGGATTGTGATGTGTTGGTCACATTGGGGATTGTGTTGGCCTATTACCCTTTCCTTACCACGTTGCAGATACCCCTAGTTGTTGATCTTTACGATCCATTCTTGCTTTCGGGGTTGCAGCGCACCGCTGCCGATCCATTCCAACGCCAGGTGGAAGCCAACCAGCAGTATCTTGCTGCATTGCAGATTCAACTACGGGCGGGAGATTTCTTCCTCTGTGCGGCGGAAAAACAACGCGATTACTGGCTCGGAATGCTCTCGGCACTAGGACGTCTCAATCCGTATACGTACAAACAGGATCCCACCTTCCGGCAACTTATCGACGTGCTGCCTTTCGGGATTCCTTCGCAATACCCTGTCCACACACAGGCGATGCTCAAGGGTGTCTATCCGGGTATCGGCGCCGAGGATAAAGTGCTTTTGTGGGGAGGAGGCATCTGGAACTGGTTCGATGCCCCAACGCTCATTCGGGCGTTACCGTTGATTCTCCGTCAGCGCGATGATGTCAAGCTTTTTTTCATGGGCACGCAACGGCCTAACCCATCCGGTCCCAAGATGGACGCGGTGGATGAAGCTATTGGGTTGAGTCGATCGCTGGGTCTCTACGGGACGCACGTCTTTTTCAACGATTGGACGCCATATGAGCTGCGCCAGAATTTCTTGCTCGACGCGGATATTGGTGTGAGTCTACATCTGGATTATATGGAAACGCGTTTCGCATTTCGCACACGATTACTCGATTATCTATGGGCGGGCTTGCCCATCGTTGCTACCACAGGTGACATATTGGGAGAAGATTTGGCTGCACAAGGAGTGGCAAAACTTGTGCCTCCACAAGATCCTGCCGCCGTTGCGACGTGTGTGTTGGACCTGTTAGCAGAAGACGACGTGTCGCGCGCCGCACGCGCGTCCCGCGTGCGCGCAATCGCTGCGCGTTATCACTGGGATGCTATAGTCCAACCGTTGGCCGACTTCTGCAGAGCGCCTTGCTTTGCTGCCGACCGAGAGTATATTCAGCAATTCCCTTTGGGGATTGAGGAGCGTGGACTTGGTAAATGGGTGCATAAAATTCACCGAGCTCTGCAAGCCGGGGGGGTGCGCGAGTTGTTGCGACGTGGGCGCGCCTACTGGCATTGGAAGCGTCAGCAGTAGAGATCGGTAGCCGAACCTTTTCCCAATATCTGTTGCACTTTATTGCTCAGCAACTCCGGGAGTGGAATTTCCCCGAATTTATTGCCCAGCAGAGTGTCTATAGCCGCGTTGGATAGACATGAGTGCCTCAGAATTTTTCGACGCTGACGGAGCAGGTAGGGTATGAGCAGCATAAAGCCCCCCCAACCTAACACTGAATGCCAGGGGCGTTTGTAGGCTAGAAAATAATAGAACTGGCCGTATAGCAGTGTGGGCGCATGTTTGATGAGCAACACTGACGGGACATTTTTGAGCAAGATAGCTAACCGGTTGCGTGTTATCAATTGGACGTAGCGCGCATGGGGTGTTCCTGCACCGTGGCTTTGGTGCAGAATCTCAGCCGCAGGCTCATACAGATAGCGGTAACCGAACAATCGTCCTCGCAATCCTACATCAATGTCCTCAAGATAGCTGCCGAAGTGCTCATCGAAACTGCCAACCATTTGTAGAAAGGACCGGCGATACAGCGCTGCGCCGGCGCAGATGGAGAAAACCTCGCGTGGCTCATTGTAAGCTGTGGCGGGTTCCCCTAGACCCTGCTTGCGCGCTGAACCGTACCAGCTCAAGGTATCACCTGCATTGTCGATGCGCATGGGGTCGCTCAGTTGAAGCATTTTGGAGGCGATGCCACCTACCTTTGGCGGTGCTGCATCCATTGCGCTGACCAAGGCGGCAAGCCATGTGGGGCGCGGCTGTGTATCGACGTTCAGCAGCACTATGTATTCGCTCTGTGCGGCAGCAATCCCAACGTTGACGGTGGGGGCAAAGCCCTGCTTCGCGGCTGTAAGTACGCGAACTTCTGGATAGTGCTTCCGTGCAAAATCCACTGAGTCATCGGTCGATCTGTTATCGACAAGCAGCACCTCAAAATCTTGGAAGGTCTGCGTACGCAGTCCATCTAGACAGCCCGGCAACCATTGCCGTGTGTTCCTGTTCGGTATCACCACGGTGACGCGTGACAAGCTCATCGGGAGTTATCCTAGTTGTGGTTGACGAGTGGTAGGCAGACGCGTGCTATGTCGCCAATGAAAACGTAAACGGTGGCAGTTTGTGGACTGCCGCTGACCGGCTCGCCGTCATAGGTAGCAGACGCAGTGATCGTGCCCACTTCATTCCATCCTTGGGATAATCCGGTGGTATTGATAGAGAACGAGACCCCACTCTCACCACTGCCTGTATCCCGACTCAGATTGATGGCGGCTGAGGCGGTCAAGGACCAATCGAAGGTCTCCCCCCCGGTGTTGATCAGATACACATAGCCGCTCTCGGTAGGATTGGGATCGCCTTGATCGTGGAATAAGTGAATAGCATCGGTAAACTCCAGTCTGGGCAGCAGGGGGGCCAGCCCTGTACGGCGCATATCATGTCGGTACATTGCCCAAGGAAGTGCGTCAGAGGTCGTGCCGTTCACATCCCAAATACGTACTTCACCATGGCTGTCATTGTAGACATTTTCACCGGCGACAATAATCTCCAGCAATCCATCGTTGTCAATATCAGCAACCACCGGTGGAGCATCCAACCAGCCGGGGAAGGTGTAGTTTGTGTAGTCGCTGGTGACGCCGTTGGGCTCGACAATGCTAATCCCCGGCGAACCGATATGGGTGACAAGTATCTCGATAGTGCCATCGCTATCAAAGTCAGCCAAAATAGGGGTATAGGGCATAGGATAGGAACTGGACAGCCCCAGACTAGGAGAACGGGGTTTGGTAGGAAAGCCTGTTACCACGGAACCGTCAGCGTTCCAGGCATAGAGATTGTTCTCGTATGCGCCGTAGGGATAGGTGCCGCCGATGACGACCTCTAGTTGACCGTCTCCATCGATGTCGCCCAAGGCCGGAGCGGCAATGAGCGCATCGTTAGGATCCCCAGCGACTTGTGGCCAGGCAGTTCCACCGGGCATCTGAACCGGCGTGCCATCGTGATTCAAGGCATAGATGAGGTTCATACGTGCGCTGCTGATGCCCATACCCGCGCCGACAACGATTTCCAACATGCCGTCGTTGTCAATGTCGCCTAGCGCTGGCGAAGAGTAAATATACTGTTCAGTTTCGACAGGGAATCCGGGCACAAGACTGCTGTCGCCATTGATAGCCCAGATAGTTCCTGCGTGGGTCATGTTTTCAAGGGTAGCTGCACTCATAGTTCCGACAACCACCTCGGGCAGCCCGTCGTTATCAAGGTCACCCAGGGCCGGGGATGAGATGCCGCCGCGCCAGAGGTTGTCCCCATTCCATTGGGAGATGGGCCACCCATTAACGATGCTACCGTCATGGTGCCAGGCATGGATACGACGATCGAGGCCTTCTACAACGATTTCAAGGTCTCCATCTCCATCCAGATCGCCGAGGGCGGGGGTGGTCATAATGCCATCCCAATAGCCATCTGCGTTGCTATAGCCAGGCGCAGGCCAGCCCATCTGATCGATGCAGGGTTGCGGCCAACCGCCCTGTTGGCCGGCTGCGTTTTCGCACTGTCCCGTCGTTGGATTATAAACTGCCTGCCCAGTGATGGAAAAATTCCAGGGTGAATTGTAGCGATAGACCAGTACCCCACCGTTGCGATGGTCACTCAGCACGGGTTCGTGTGGATCGCCTCCGACTGTGACGACGATTTCCAGGTGGCCATCGTTCTCCAGGTCGGCGATGGCGGCTGAGGTACGAATATAATTATCACTGTTATAGGTGGGAGGGTTGGCGGCGTTGATTTCCTGCGCCACCTGGTGCGACCAGACGACTTCCCAGTTCATTCCAGTGAAGGCGATAACGTAGATAATACCCTCAACGCCGCCCACGACGATTTCCTTAATCCCATCGCCGTTGAAATCGGCGACCGCCGGTGCAGACTCGCGCACGCGCGCGCCAGAAAGGGGAATGGATACATAGGCTAACATCTGCGAGGCTTCTCCTGGCCGAATGTGTCCAAACGGGATGGTGAGGAGACTTACTAAGACCACTATAGTCCATACTCGGCGTGTTTTTTTCATGTCATATCCCTTCTCAACGAGCGTTTATAGAGTTTCGTCCAGGCTTCGACCATCCTTGCTTGGGTAAAATCGTGCTTTTTCATGCTATCGGATTGGGTTTGCA
Organism: Anaerolineae bacterium; assembly: GCA_046260035.1. Lineage (GTDB taxonomy): Bacteria > Chloroflexota > Anaerolineae > B4-G1 > SLSP01 > DSWT01. Next base: position 1,294 of record JBJYXQ010000316.1, on the reverse strand, counting down.
GGACTGTGTAATTTGTCCTTAGCAGTTCAAGTGCCTTGATTATACAGCTATCTGAAACAGTTTCTATTACGATACCGCAGCCTGTCCGCGCCACGTAATCCGCCATCGGAATTACTCGGTTCACCAATACCGGTTTCCCGGCGGCGAGCGAATCCAGCAGAGAGTGCGGATAGGCTTTGATGAGTGCTGCATCAGTCGCCAGCGTGATGGTCGCATGAACCCCGGCGAGGATTTGGTTGACATCCACAAGGGCGTCAATCAGCGTGATTTGTGATTCGAGGCCGAGACTGTGGATACGCTTCTTCATTTCTTCGACCAGGATGCCACGCCAGAGGAATGTGAGCTGCAAGCGCGGGTCTTGCTGCGCGGCCTCGAGCAGAGCGTCAATGCCCTTCGTGCGGAATTGGGCACGGGTCCACGGGGCAGATGCCACCAGCAGGCGTAGCTTACGCTCCAGGGGGAGTGGTGTGCAGGTAAAGCGTGATGTGTCAATGCCGGGCGGGACGAGATGAACATTGCGCACGCCTGCCTGTATCAGGCGCTGCTGGCTGCGTTCGTCGTATACAGTGACCGCCGCTAGACGATTGAAGTAGCGTGCGTTGATGCGTTTCGCGCTGATACCGCTGCTGACCGTGTATATGACCGGGCGTCGCAACCGTAACAGGTAAGGGTAGGGGAAGGGGTCCGGGTTGTAGAAGTGGTGCATATCGACGTTTTTCTCCCGGTCACGCAGTACTTTTAGCATTGGAAAGCCAAACAGCAGGCGCGGAATGTACAGGACGCTATTCTGGTTGGGATTGACGTAGACGAGATCGCCGCCGTTGTGTTCTCGCAGAGCCTGAATTTCTTGTGAGAGCGCTTCGCCGGCAGGCATTTTCGGCGGTAGGATAGGAAGATGGTAGAGGACGTTCATTCTTTTCTCTTTGCGCTGCCTTCTGCTATGCAGCGGGTTATGACGCGATCGTTTTGTCCTCCGAAACGTCCTAGCAGGCCATCCCGCAACCCCAACCAGACGGCCTGTGCGGCTTGCCTTTCTCCTGTCAAGCATAGCTTAAGGGTGAGCGCTGCACTGTACAGCGTCCAGATCATATAAAAACCGGGTAACGGCTGCGGCGTTAAGTCGCGTATCATAAGAAAGCGGTTGCGGATGATGTAGTAGGCGTAGAGCGTTTTGCGCAATTGTGAAGGGCGTGCTTCGAGCGCGTGCGTCGCGTGGGCGAGTGGATTGATCACACTGCGATAGCCATGTTGGGCGGCGCGCATGCAGAGTTCAGCAACTTCCATCGTGAAAAAA
>JBJYXQ010000315.1:0-10116 GCA_046260035.1 Anaerolineae bacterium | reverse complement strand
TGCTCCGTTCGGAATGACAGTGTGCGGCGGGAACTTATAAATTTACCGACCCTAAAGGGCTATGCTGGTTTTAGTCGGCGCACGATGTCTGCATGATCAAACGCCAGCGGCGGTAGGTCGTTGAGGGGCCACCAGCGCGCTGCCGCAGCATCATCGCCCGCACGAGGCGTAACATCGCCTGTGATGCGCGTCCAGAAGGCGACGGAAACCGTCCACCCACGTGGATCGCGCCCTGGAGCGCCGAAAGCCCCGAGCTGCCGTAACTCGGCCGGTTCCAGTCCGGTTTCCTCGAAGAGTTCGCGCCGAGCGGCGGCTTCCAGCGGTTCCTCTTCGTCCACAAAACCACCCGGCAGTGCCCAATGCCCGGCGAAGGGTGGGTGGTTGCGCTGGATGAGCAGAATCTCTGCCCCATCGTATCCGTCCTTGATCAGCACGATGTCCACTGTGAGTGCGGGTCGTGGATAGGGGTATGTATATGCCATAGAAAACTCCGTTAATCCGTTGATTGTCCCTCTTTCTCCATGGGACCGTATTTCTCGCGGGCGGCGGTGACAAGGATGTGTACGCCGGTGACGCTAAGCGTGGCGATAAGGCCCGGCAGTGCAAACAGCAAAATAGGCACTGCAATACTCATCGCGGTCAACAGCGCTGTGACGATGAGCAATATCAGCGTCGGCAGCGGGTTGAGAAGGGCGAGGAAAAGGCTGCTGCGCAGGATTGTCAATAATTTCGGTTCCTTGAGTTCGAGCAGAAAAGCGTTCGCATAGAAGGTTACCGCGCTCCACACCAGCCCGATGCCGAACCAAATGGGCAAAATCCACCCGGCGACGTTGTCCGGGATGGGCGACACATCCGGCGTACTGTAGAACCAGATATTGGCTGCTAGCAAACCATAGCCGAGAGCCAGAACCAATGTGAGTTGCACAGATCGCAAACCGTATTCCTTCACCGTTTCCCAATAAAGCCCCCAATTGACGCCCAGCCCGCGTACAGCGCGATGCGCGATCATCCACACCCCTGCCAGGGCAAAAGGCATCGGGATAATGAGTAGAGTAGCGACGCAGAGGATTGCGCCGGTCACAACGAAGAAGAGTATCTCCTCGTAGTAGGCTTTTACAGCGCTGATGATGATGCGGATGGCTTGCATAACTCATTTCACACAAGATTTGTGGGACTTTGCGATAAGTTTAGGGTGTTCCCTCAAGGGTGAGGAGCAACTTCAGCGTTGCCCCGTCGCGCGCGCCTATGCGCACGCGCACACCCTGTTGTGCGTCGAAGACCTGATGAGCCGTTTCGCCTGTCAGGATGATGTGAAACTGTGACTCTCCTGCTTCTGCAGGCGGATAGTCTATCCACGTTTGTTCATCCCAATTCCACAACGAGATTTTGGTGATTGCTGTAAATGGATCGCTTGCACCGACTTCGGGAGCAGGATGCAAACCCACGATCAGCGTCTCGACCTCCCGGATTTGTATGTAGACGGGCAGAGCATAGTGCAGCGTCGCGCCGGGTACGTAGACATAGAGGATGTTTGTCGCTGTGTCGATCCAGCCGTTCTCGATTTCGTTTGTTGTAGCCTCTAGCGCTACCGTGAGTTTTCCCGGTGGTTGAGTAGGACAAGGGATCAAATAGCTCATACAGCTTTCCTGGTGTTGGACGCCACTCAATCCCTGCGCTGGGAAGGGGACACCATCCATAAGGCCTGTCAGGTAACATGCCGATGTGGAGGGTGTATTGTAGATCGAGGGCGTCGATGGATAGATAGCGTACGGCGCATAATAGCTCGTTGCCCCGCAAAAGCTGGCGCTGTACCCGTAAATCGGATAGGTTGCACTGATCGGTCTGGAGACGGCCACAGATGCGCCTTCGGCGATCCTTTCGGTAAGCGTGATGCCATAGGAGGCATTGCCCATCAGCAGCGCTACGTCGTGCAGGGCGGCTTCGCTCCACACTTCCCCGGTGAGGTGGAGTGTACCATTTTCCTGCGGTGTAAGGTTCAGGTCTGCTGTGATGTCGGGACTATCGTACAGTCCCTCTGCACCCCACGTGATGACGCCGAGTGGATTGCGCGTCTGGAGCGTCGCGCCGGTATCCGTTCCCCGCATTTCAACTGGGAATGGGTCGCCCATATCGTACCAGGTATCGAGACGGTAGCTGCCAAACATCGGGCGTTGAATGCCACTTGCATCCCATGTCAGGCGGCGGATGCGTGGTGCGTAGATCGCCGTTCCCTGTACGACCCGCGCCGGAAGCGCAGCATCAGGCACGAAAACCATAGCGACTTCATGGACCAGCGGGAAGGTTTGGGAGAAGGCGCTGCTCAATCCAAGCGCCAGGATGACAATCGCACCGCAGATCCATGCGGGGATAAAGACCCACGCCAGTACGGGGCGTTTCAGCCGCCGCACTAGCAGCAACGTTCCAGGTCCCATCAAAAAGATATATAGGGGAATGAGCAGCAGCCATGGCCAAAATTCCGGCATCGTTTTGAACGGAACCCCAAATAGCAGAGAGATGTTCGGGTTGTTGGAGGAGAGCGACTGGGAAGATGCCTGGTCGCTGCCCATCGCGCTGACGGCGGGAAGCGGATCATGGGCCCAGAGCTGCGTCAGCCAAGCGGCACCAGCGGGATGGGCCATATCCCACCCGACGATGTCCACCCGTCCTTTGCCAACAGTCTTATGTACTGCGACGATGTCGCCATCCGCCGTTGCCAGCGGTGCCACGCTGGCGCTGGGCGTCAACGCGACGGCTGCCACATCGTAGAGCGTTGCCCCTTCCACGGCGATGGAGGCGAACTGGCGCACATTCCCTGGCGTTGCGATGCGCAGCGCCTCTGGCAGATGCGTCAACGTTTGTTGGAGCGCCGCCCCCCCGCCAACGATGCAATGCCCACCGGCGGCGACCCAGGCCAGTAGTGCCTCTTGTTGCGCGGCGGTCAGATCGGCAGTGGAAATCCCGTTGAGCAGCAGCACGTCGATGACGTCCCAGGCCATCGGCGTTTCGGGCAGGCTGGTCAAGTCCGGCAACCAGATGAGCGCATCCGATTCGGCAAGTTGGCCGCGCACGAACGCTTCGCGGGTGTCGGCCAGCGCGATGATGCGGCCCGTTTCGTCGACCCCACGAATAGGAACGCGCGTCTCCTGTTGCGTGCCCTCGGTGTCTTGCAGGGAGATCGTCGGCATGGTGCTGTTGCCGATGAAAAGTGGGAGCCGGTACTGTTTGTACGAATGGGCGGGCAACTCTAGTACCTGGCGGTATGTGACCTGGTTCAGCTTGTCGTAGATGACGAGGTCGCCGCGCCAATCCGTGCCTTCGTTGCGCAGCAGCGCGCGCGCCTCCGTCCACCAACTCTGCCGTACGTAACCCTCCCACGCGGGGATAATTTCCAGCGTGAGCGTCTCATCTGGCGTCTGCGCTTGCGCCGATGAACCACCGAGTATAAGTAGCACGCAAAGGATACTCAGGAGTGCGAGTCTTAAGCGTTTAGTCCAAAGTCCAAAGTTCAAGGTCTAAAGTCCCAAAATCCAAAACCCAAAATTAAAAATCAGCTACCCGACAAATCAAGCCTTTCAGATACTCGCCTTCTGGGAAGGTGAGCGCGACCGGGTGGTCACTGCTCTGCGTCATCCGGCCTACAATCTGTGCATCGCGTTTGACGTCCAACGCCGCGCCGAAGACGATCTTTTGAAACAGGTCGGCGGAAATGGCCCCGGAACAGGAGAACGTGAAGAGCAGCCCGCCAGGATTGAGCAGTCGCATAGCCTGCATATTGATGTCCTTGTAGCCACGGGCCGCACGTTTTACGTCTTTCTGCGTGAAGGCGAACTTGGGTGGATCGAGGATCACCATGTCAAACGTGCATCGCTGGCTGTTCAGCTCTCGCAGTACGGTGAAAGCGTCGCCCTCAATGTCCTCAGTATTGGCCTCTTCAAACCCATTGCGTGCAAGGTTCTCCCGACCCACGCGCAATGCCTCGGCAGAGGTATCGACGTTGGTTACAGAGGATGCTCCGCCCGCCAGCGCGTAGACGGCAAAGCCGCCGGTATAGGCGAAGGTGTTGAGTACGGTCGGAGCATTGAAGTGCGTCGCATTGAAATGCGCAACGGCCTCGCGGACCAAGGCGCGATTGTCGCGCTGGTCCAGATAGAAGCCGGTTTTGTGCCCGTGACGCACATCCACGCCGAAGCGCAAACCGTTCTCCAGAATCTCGATATTCTCCGGCGGTTCTGCGCCGGAGATCAGGCCCTCGCGTGGGGTCAACCGCTCCTTCTCGCGCACATCGACGTCGCTGCGCTCGTAGAGAGTGGTGGGATGGAGGCGTGTTACCAGCAGATCGTTGAACAGCTCACGACGTGCGTCTACACCGGCGGAGAGGTACTGGACGACCCCCGTATCCCCGTAGCGATCCACAACCAGGCCCGGGATGCCATCGGATTCGGCGTTGACGAGGCGGCAGGCGGTGGTGGTGCCGTCCGCAAGCACTGGCTGCCGCGCGGCGATGGCGCGTTCCAGGCGCGCACGCCAGAAGTCTGGCGTATCAGGGACGAAATCTTTATCCCATGCAAACAGTCGTACGCGAATCTGCGAAGCGGCACTGTAGTGTCCCCAGGCGAGAAATTCGCCTTCCGAACTGTGGACGGCGACAAGCGCACCGGACTTGGGTCCGCCTGGTGCGTCTTCGACGCGTCGTATCGCCCCTGAGAACAACCAGGGGTGGCGACGGCGCACCGAAACGTCGCGCCGTGGGGCCAGGATGATGCGTGGATATGTGCTCATAGGGCAGATTGTAGCAGGAATGGGGGGATCGTCAACGAAAAGCGACGCGATCTCAGAGTTTTATCATTCTCGCTCCGAGGGGAACGTCAGTTCCCCGTTTTAGGCTGAGACAAGCCATAGGTCGTGGAGCTAGCGATTCGCTCGAAGCAGAAAAGGGGAACCGTGCCGAGAGTGATAGGGGCCTGGACGCGATCCGGATGGCCTTTGTTGCACGTTTATCATGGTGTACAATGTGTTTCATTGCACTTGTTGAACCGTCTGGAGGAATATGGATGACTAGGAAATTGAAGTGGATGACTCACGCCGACCTGGCGATCAAGAAAACGCCCACGGTCTCCCGCGGGGAGTACCTGGATCATATGACGTTCCGGCGCAACGAGCGCCCGCTGTTTACCGAAATCTTTGGGCCGATTGTGGGCTTGAAGGAGGAGTGGCTTGAACAGGGTGCAACGCCTGAGGAGCTCGATTTCTCTGCCTTCCGCTATCGTTGCGAGGCGCGCGGGGGTGTGCCGGTGAACACGGGTCGGCTCGGTGGCTTCACGCCGGAGGTGCTAGAAGAGACGGACACCGTCATTATCTCGCGGGACGAGTACGGGCGGACGATGAAGCTCAACAAGGGCGTGGCGACGCTTCCACTGCCGCTCGATCACCCCGTCAAGACGATGGATGATTGGCTGAAGATAAAGCCGTGGTACCAGTTTTCGGAAGCGCGGTTCGGTGCGGACTGGGAGCGCGTGGCTCGCGAGCACCTGGCGGCGGGGCGCGTGGTCACGGTCTCGATCCCCGGGGGCTTCGATGAGCCGCGCCAATTGATGGGCGAGGCGGCGTTGTGCATGGCCTACTACGACACTCCCGAACTGATCCACGACATGCTTGCGACGATGGGCGAGACGGCGTTCCGCGTGCTCGAGCGCGTATCGGCGACGGTGCAGGTGGACATGCTTTCGGTCCACGAGGATATGGCGGGGAAATCCGGACCGTTGGTAGGGCCAAAGCAGATACGCGACTTCATCGCGCCGTACTATCGCCGCGTATGGGACATGCTGGCTGAGCGTGGCGTACGACTGTTCGATCAGGACAGCGATGGGAATATGGACTCGGTGATTCCGGCGTTCCTCGAGGCCGGCGTCAACTGTATGCACCCGATGGAACCCGCCGCCGGGATGGACATCGTCAAAATCCGCGAGCAGTACGGGACACGGCTGGCCTTCTACGGTGGCATCGACAAGCACGTGATTCGCCGCAGCAAGGAAGAGATTGAGGCCGAGTTGGCGTACAAAATCCCACCGATGATCGCGACGGGCGGCTGCGTTCTCGCACTCGATCATCGCATCCCGAACGGGACGCCGCTGGAGAATTACAAGTTTTACGTGGAGAAGGTGTGGGAGATGATTGGGGAGTAGGCGCTAGACGGGAGACGGGGGATATATTCTGTTGCTGTATATCTTGAGGAGGGGAGAGGTATGGCTGAAAGAACATTTCTTGTCGAACACCGGTATCTCAATTTGCCGGTACAGAACGGTGCAGAGAAGCGCGCGGTACGCTTTGTGGTGGAGGGCGAGGAGGTCTATCGCTTCGATATTGAGCTGGCTGATGGCGAACCGGATTTCTGGGTCTACGCGGATCTTGCACCGTTCCATGGAATGCGGCTGACAGTTGCCGTGGACGAGGCCGTCGAGGACGACGGGGGTGCTGGCACATTGGCGGCGCTCGTCCAAAGCGACGTACCGGTAGGCCTGGATGACCTTTATCACGAGAAGTATCGTCCGCAATTTCACTTCACCTCGCGACGCGGCTGGCTCAATGATCCGAATGGGCTGGTGTTCTACCAGGGTGTGTACCATCTCTTCTACCAGCACAATCCCTACGGCTGGGGATGGGGCAACATGCATTGGGGGCACGCTGTTAGCCGCGATCTGGTCCATTGGGAAGAGGCTGGGGATGCGCTCTATCCCGATCAACTGGGAACGATGTTCTCCGGCTCCGCCGTGGTGGACTGGCAGAACACAACCGGTTTCCAGGATGACGATGATCCACCGCTGGTTTGTATGTACACGGCTGCGGGCGAACCGTATACGCAATGCCTTGCCTACAGCACCGACGGCGGTGAGACGTGGCTGAAGTACGCAGACAATCCTGTGCTCGGGCACATCGCTGGGCATAACCGTGACCCCAAGGTCATCTGGCATGAACCGAGCGCGGAATGGGTGATGGCGCTGTATCTGGTTGACTATGACTACGCGCTGTTCGGTTCGCCCGATCTGAAGGCCTGGCGCAAACTATGCGATGTCCACATTGGCGACGCGACCGAATGCCCTGATTTCTTCGAATTGCCCGTGGATGGCGACCCGGCGAACACGCGCTGGGTGTTTTGGGGTGCGAACGGCAATTATGTCCTTGGCAATTTTAACGGTACGGATTTCACTCCGGAAAGTGAAGTGCTTCACTACGCAAAGGGTGGCAATAGCTACGCCGCGCAGACGTGGAGCGACGTCCCGGACGGGCGGCGCATCCAAATCGCGTGGTTGCGCGTCAACCTGCCGGGAATGCCGTTCAATCAGATGATGACCTTTCCCTGTGAGTTGACGTTGCGCACGACGCCGGAGGGTATTCGGCTGTGCAGTTGGCCCGTGCAGGAGATTGAAGCGCTGTACCAGCAGGCCTATCGCTGGCAGGATGTGGTGCTCCATCCTGGCGAGAACCTGCTGGAGGGGATCGAGGGCGATCTCTTTGACATCCACGCCGACATCGCGCCCGGTGCGGCGACCGAAATCGGCCTTGTGATTCGCGGCATCCCTGTGATCTACGATGTGGCGCGAGGTGTGCTCGCGTGCGAGGAACGCACTGTGCCGTTGCCCCTCGTAGATGGCACTCTGCGCCTGCGTTGTTTGGTGGATCGCGCCTCCCTCGAAATCTTCGGTGCCGATGGCCTGGTTGCACTGCCTATTGGCGTGATTTTGCCCGATGATGATCTCACGCTGCGTCTTTACGCTGAAGGTGGGGTAGCTACGGTGCAATCCCTCGATATCTACGCGTTGGATTCGGTGTGGGCGTGATGGCAACGACAGAGACTGAACTCGCCCAAGGCTTGTCACCGCGCGTACACCTGACGCGCGGCTACTCGATTGCCTTGATTAGCACCGCTCTCCTTTCCACTACGGCGATTTTCATCCGCTATCTGACCCTGACGTACGCCCTTCCGCCGCTGATCCTGGCCTTCTGGCGGGATGTCTTTGTGATGCTTACGCTGCTGCCCGTGTTACGATGGCTGCGCCCGGCGCTGTTGCATGTGGAGCGTCGCCACATCTTCTACCTGGCGGGGTATGGCCTCGTGTTGGCCCTTTTTAACACCTTGTGGACATTTTCCGTGGCGCTCAACGGCGCTGCGGTAGCGACGGTGCTGTGCTATTGCTCGGTGGCGTTCACCGCGCTATTGGGGTGGTGGCTTCTCAAGGAACGTTTGGACGGCGTCAAGCTTCTGGCGATTGCCCTGAGTCTTAGTGGGTGCGCGCTGGTCTCCGGCGTGTTTGCGCAGGCAGCATGGCGCGTCAGTGTGATCGGCGTGATCGTGGGGATGTTTGCCGGGTTGAGCTACGCGGCCTATAGTCTGATGGGGCGCTCGGCCGCGCAGCGCGGCCTGAATCCGTGGACGACGTTGTGTTATACGTTCGGCTTTGCGACGCTGTTTCTTTTGGGTTTCAATCTGTTACCGGGGACGGTGATCCCTGGCGGAGCCGCATCCCTGGCCGATTTCTTCTGGCTGGGAAAAGCGCTGGCGGGGTGGGGGATACTGTTCCTGCTCTCAGCCGGGCCGACCCTGGCAGGATTTGGATTGTACAACGTCAGCCTAGGGTATCTACCATCGAGTGTGGTGAATCTGATCGCGACATCAGAGCCGGTCTTCACCGCGATCAGCGCGTACGTCTTTCTCGGCGAGCTACTGAACGGGACGCAGATCACCGGTAGCCTGCTGATCCTCTCCGGTGTGGTTGCCCTGCGCGTCTACGATGGCTGGCTGGAAAACCGCGCGCGAATTGCCTTGGTACAGAAATAACATTTTTCTTGTAAGCAGATTTAGCGGATGAAGCAGATTTTATGAATGACAAACAGAAATCCGCTCAATCTGCTAAATCTGCTGATAAACATTGAGCGATGGAGCAACTGATCAATTTTCGAGACTTTGGCGGCTATCCCACGGTGGATGGACGGCGCGTGAAAACCGGCTACCTGTACCGCTCTGGGCGCGTGGATCGGGCCAGCGGGCGCGACCGAGAGAACCTGCAGGCACTAGGGATCAAGACGATCATTGACTTGCGTTCGGCGCGAGAGCGCAAGCGCGCGCCGAGCCGTCCGTCGCATCTGTGGCCTGGCGTGCGCGTCGTTCCGCTGTCAATGCCGTTCGACGAGATCCTGCGTGAACGTTTGAAGCCGCTCCTGTTCCACCGCGGCGTTCGGACCGCCGTTTATGACATGGTGAGCGGTGTGTATGCGGATACTGTGGACACCTCCTGTCCGCAGGTGGCGGCGCTTTTCGCGTTACTACAACAGCCGGAGGTTTACCCGGTGCTCATCCACTGCCGGGCGGGCCGGGATCGCACCGGTTTCATCAGTATGGTCATTCAACTGGCGCTCGGCGTGGGGAGAGAGGATGTCGTCCGCGAGTACTTGCGTTCCGACGCCTATATTTTACCCCAGGCGCACCGCGCGGTGAGACTGCTTAAGACGCTCTCATTGGGCCTGTTATCTGCGCAAAGCTTGCGCGCCGTTTTTGCTTCGCAAGAACGCTACGCACATACCATCATCGGCAAGATCGAAAATGAGTATGGCGGGATCATGGGGTATCTGGCGCAGTGCGGTGTCAGCGCAGAGGATGTGTCGGCGGTCAAGGAGATATTGCTGGATACCGACTGATCCGGTCATAATAAACTAAAGGCATTCTGGTATCCGACAGGCGTATAAGCGTTTAGCAAATTAAGAATGGATCAGTATCTATAATTCCCCACGCAGCAGTTTCTCTTTCTGCCCCATATAATACCGGAAGTTCTCCCAACTCACATCCGGCGGAACGGTATGATCGACTGTGGGGATGAAGCCGCCTTCTTCGATGAGGGGGACAAACTCGTGCAGGTGGGCTTCGATGGCGGCCTTGCCCTGCACGAGCACGCGCTTATCCACGCCGCCCCAAAGCCGTAACGAACGCCCGAACTTCTGGCGCAACCGCACCGGGTCCTGGTCGGCGGCGCGCTCCAGAGGCCAGAGGATGTCGACGCCCGCATCCATCAGCATCGGGACGAGCGCTTCCGGGTTACCGTCGGTGTCTATAGCGACATAGCGCAC
>JBJYXQ010000314.1:0-3601 GCA_046260035.1 Anaerolineae bacterium | reverse complement strand
TCGCTACAAGGAAGAGATCATAGCCGCGGGTGGCTACGAGGTGTGGCTGGAGCGCCGTGACGCGGACCCGAATCGGTGGCTACATCGTCTGGATTTCGTCCGCACACATCTGAAAGCTATGATGCCTTTCACGCCAGGAGAGAAGTTATGAGAATTATTTGCCTGGGAACTACTGGATTTATGCCGAGCGACACAGCACAGACGGCGTGCTACCTACTACCCGAAGTGGGGGTGCTACTTGATGCAGGGAGTGGGCTATACCACTTGCCTGAGTATTTGCAGACCCATGAACTTGATATTTATCTAAGTCATGCCCATGCGGATCACACTAGCGGACTGGAGTATCTATTTGCCTCATTTGTGGCATGGAATATACGGACGTCGTCACAGTCCTTGAGTGAAGAGAGCATTGGAGGCTTTGTCCGAGCTGCCAATGCATCCGTGAGAAAAACACGCATCCATGCTGATGAAGCCACGCTGGCTGTAGTGCAACCCAAATGCCACGAACTTCCGTTCAAGTGGTGCGTGCTGCAAACTCACGAGTCATTGCCGAACAATGGCCGATTGACCCATTTTATCATGGAGAGAAACACCATTGGCTACCGGCTAGATTGGCCCGGCCATTCTATGGCGTACATTACGGACACCGTCGCACGCCCTACCGCGCCTTATGTAGAAAGGCTATCCGGCGTTGATGTGCTTTTGCATGATTGTCACGGGCCGGACGCTCTATCTGGATTAATGGAGAGAATTGGGCATGGTCATCCTTTAGCCGTGGCGCAAGTTGCAGCTAGAGCGCAGGTGAAACGCCTGATTATGATTCACCACAGTCCATTTGAGGAATTGGACTATAGCGCTGATCTGGAACGTGCGCGCCAGATTTTCCCGTCGATTGAAGTGGGATATGATGGGATGGAGATCGATTTCTAGCAACAAAGCGCTCAGAAGGAAAACTTGAAATTCTATTTTTCCAGGCACGGCGAAAGTGAGGCCAACGCGCTGCCGATTAGCCACGACGCGACGCTCGGGCTGATGCTGCCGCCCCTCCTGTCCAACGTCGACAAGGCCTTTTCTATGGCCCGTCCTTTCGACGGAAGTTTCTGTGCGACCGCTGAGCTATGTGACGGTGAGTGGGTGTGCCTGCGCTGGGGAGATGAGAATATTATGAGGTCCTGAAACATATCACGGTAATTCTATGATCAATCAAACATTGACAGGAAAGGTGGGAGCAATGGAACGAGCAGCGTGGCTAAAACGGATGCGGGATAAAGCAGAGGCGTTGTACGATCATTTTTCGCCGTTAGAAGATTGGAAAGAGTCCGAGCTGTACGCAACTGAGACGCACCGGGAGTATCTCCAGAGTTTCCTGGAGCGGGTGCCCCCGCATAGCGCCCTGCTTTCCGCAGCGTGTGGGGCAGGACGGTACGATGGGATCCTATTAGAGGCAGGGCACAGCGTTGTGGGCATCGACCAGTCCGCGGGCATGCTGGCGCGGGCGAGGGAACATTTCCCACAGGTGCACTATGACAAGATAGGCCTGCAAGAGATGGATTTCCGGGAAACGTTTGACGGCGCGATCTGCATAGATGCGATGGAACACATCTGCCCGGAAGATTGGCCGGGCATCCTGCAGAACTTCTGGGAGGCGCTAAAGCCAAATGGGGTGCTCTATTTTACGGCGAATGTTGCAGAGGCAGAAAAAGAAGTGGTGGAGCAAGCCTACGAGCGGGCGAAGGCGCAGGGGCTGCCGGTCGTGTTCGGAGAAGTGGTGGACCAGGTAGAGGAAGGCTTTAGCTTTTTCTTGAGCTACGAGGATGTCTTTGATATCCCGAAAGAAGCAATTGGGGAGCGGGGGGACGTGGCGGTGTATCATTACTATCCGCCGCTGAAACAGGTGCAGGCGTGGATTGGAGAAGCGGGGTTGGCGATCGAGAAACAAGGGACGGGGAAATGGTACGAGCATTTCGTGGTGAGGAAGAGGTAACGAACATAACCACAAAGGTAAACACGATATGTTGGACTTGAGAGTTCTCGAAAGATCGGATATTCCAGCAGTCGTTGAGGCGTGGAATCGTTCCCTCGTCTATGACAAGGTCACCCGAGAGCAGTTTGAATGGACCATTCTGGATGATCCAGACTGTGAGCCAGAGGGCAATATTGTCGCGCTCGATTGTGGCCAGATCGTAGGCTTTGTTAGCGTGGTCGCGCAGGAAGGTGTACCGCACGAGAAAGACAATGGCTTTATCAAAGGCATGTTTGTGCTCGACGGTTACTGGGAGCAGGGTGTTGGCGAAAAGCTGCTTGAACAAGCCGAGGCCTATCTCATATCGCGGGGTAAACGTGCCATCAAAGTGGCACCGTATATAGGAGGCCGCTACTTTTTCAACGGCATCGATCTACGCTACGAGAGACTAATGACGCTCTTTGCCGAATGTGGCTACGAAAGGTTACGGGATTGGGGAGAAATCTATGTCATTGAGGACATCGCCGTCGATCTCACCGCTTTCGAGCCGACCGCATACCACATCGAAGCGAGAAAACGCGTGGCAGCCATCGGGGTCAAGATTACGCCATACAATCCCGCCATGCTGGACAAGATGCGCATATTTGTGAAAAAGCTGGCATACTGGTGGTGGTTCCCCGCAGGATGGGAGAACGGTTTTGGCGCAGATGGGCGTTCCTTCGTCGCTTTAAAAGATGATGAGATCGTAGGTTGGGCAGACTTTCGACCTGGCCCGCAAGATGGTGAAGTTGATGATCCCATCGGCGTACTTGAAGCGTATCGCGGCAATGGCATCGGCACATGTTTGCTGTTGGAATCGATGCTCAGAATGAAGGAACTGGGCATCCCCAAAGTGACAGCAGGATGGGTAGACGCGCTGGACTTTTATCTGAAGAACGGCTGGCACATCTGCCGGCAATGGGCGCCGTTCCAGAAGAAACTGTAGCTATTATGAGTTTAACGGCCAGTCTTTCTACGTGATCGTACAAACGCCAATAAAAGCACCTGTCCGCAACAAGCGTACCAGGTCAGCCTCATCCGCAGGTGTTTCTTTCAAAAGATTGTACCCCACGCCAAGCGATCGCGTTGCATGAGCATCGGAATTGCATACGAACGGAATCCCGAGTTGCTTTGCCACTTCACGGATGCGCGGCTGATTGAGTAGCTCTATGTTAGTCGAGCAACTCTCCAGCGCGTCCGGCGGATAGCGCTCCAGGTCGAGATTGATGGTGGACCGATAGCGAAAGGGGTGTGCCACGGCAATCCAACCACCCCGGTCACGCACAAAGGTATGTAATTCTGGATAAGTCCACTCTCTGGACTCCAACACGGGGTCGTGGACGCCTAATACCAATACATCCTCCTTCTCTCGAACAGTGATCTCTATCCCGCCGAAAATGCGAAACGGCGCATATTGCCGGTTAAGTGCTTCTACATGCTCTGGTGACACAAGACTCGCGTGATCAGTGATTGCGATCGCATCAAGGTTACGAGTTATCGCAATCAGTATTTGCTCTACTTCACTGGAAACCGCACATGATGAACGTTCTATTGTATGTACATGTAAGTCTATTCTCATTATTTTATCCTCTCAAGCCA
>JBJYXQ010000313.1:3622-6080 GCA_046260035.1 Anaerolineae bacterium | reverse complement strand
TCCTGAGCGCGTCAGGAGACTTCGGGCCGGGCTTTGCCGAACTGGTGGGATATACGGTGGAACCAGAACTGCGCGCGGAGACACCGTTCACCGTCACGTTATACTGGCGCGCCGGAGAGACCGGCGATGCTCCGTACAGCGTCTTCCTCCACGTCACGCCGCCGGATGCGCCTGCGACCATCGTCGCGCAACACGACGGCTGGCCCGCGCTGGGCGCGAAGCCGACGTACACCTGGGCGCGCGGCGAAATCATCGCCGACGCGCATCCGTTGCCCGGCTTACCGGCGGGATCGTATCAACTGCGCGCTGGCTTCTACGATGCGGCAGGGCGCTTGCCGTTCTACGCGGATGCCGACGCCGCGCCGGAGGACGGCGCAGTCATTGCCTTCACCGTGGCTCCGTGATTTGCTTGCAGTAACTGCACATTGGGCATCAAAGGAGATTTTTGGGGTATATTTTGGGGGCTGGCCCCCAAAATATACCATTTTTTGTAATTCGCGCTATGCAGAGGCCTCGAGCGCCATAACGCGGTAGCGCGCGGGCAGCAAGTCTGGTTCCGCCAGCAGTGCTTCTCGCATGCGGGTGCGGGCGCGATATAGCCGTGATTTGACCGTGCCCATCCGCACGGACAACACCTGCGCAACTTCCTCGTAGGTATAGCCGAGCCGGTCCACTAACACGAGGACCGCGCGTTGATCTTGCGGCAAGGCGGCGATTGCGCGATCCAACAGCGCGCCGAGTTCGCCGCGTTGTATGCTTTCCTCTGGAGTTTCCCCGTGATCGACGAGGTAGGGATTGACCTCTTCGTCCAGGTCCTCGAAATTGTCCCACGAAACACTGGGGCGTCGCTTGCGGAAGCGCAGCTCGTCGTAGCAGGCGTTGGTGACGATGCGCATCAGCCACGCGCGGAAGGAGCCGCCGCGGAAGTCGCCCAGTGCGCGGTAGGCAGCGATGAACGCTTCCTGCGTCGCGTCGTCTGCGGCGGCGTCATCGTGCAGGATATATCGTGCCAGGTTGTAGACCTGGCTTTGATAGGCCAGCACCAGCGCATTGAAGGCATCCAGACTGCCTTTTTGCGCTTCAGCGATTAAATCCGTTGTATCCAGAGCTTCAGTTACCATAGTGCGCAACCACTTTCCTTTACCTTGCGAATAGCATTTTTTTATCGTTTGCAAGGTGCATTCATAAGCTATGTCGTGGTTCGCCGGAAAAGGTAACAGGGAAAAAGACATAAAAAACCCCCCTTCCTGTACAGGAAGGGGGGTGGTGAGGAGGGAAGGAATTCCCCGTCTTTTTAGATTACACCGTTTTAGCGACTTGGTGCCGTTGTGATCGGTGGAACTGTGGGTGTCGTTGGCGTGGGGCGGTCCGGCGCTTCCGTCGCACTGCCCGGAACCGTCACCCCCTCCGGCAGTTCTTCGCCGGTGGGAATCCAGTTATCGGTGCTGTGACATTTGGAGCACTGCCCGCGCGGATGGCCATCAGGACGCTCGTGGCAGGATTTGCAGTTGGTGTAGCCGGTATGGTCGAAGATGTAATCGCCCCAATCTTGGGTGCTCAGGTGACAATCGCTACATTCTCCCGGCCAGTGACCATCGATGGTGTGACACGAACTACACGTGCTGTTCAATCCTGGGTGCGCAAACGCCCAACTGACGGTGGTATGACATTCTGAACACTCGCCTTCGTAGTGGGCTGCCGGCGTATCGTCGTCGTGGCAGCTGGTGCAGTCGAAGGCGTTGATGTGATTGAAGCTAACATCGTTCCAATCGTCCGCATTGTGACAAAGTGTGCAGTCGCCGGTGTAGTGATCGGGCGGTAGCACGTCGCTGTGACAGTCTAGGCAGACTCGCACACCTTCGTGATCGTAAGCGACGTCGCCCCACGATCCGGTGGTGTGGCAGGTCTGGCAACTACCGGGGTAGTGTGCTGCCTGCACGTCGCTTTCGTGACAGACGGCGCACGTGGTCAGACCACCGTGGTTGAAGCGCACATCTCCCCAGTTGCTGGTGGTGTGGCATTTGGAGCACTGCCCGCCGTAGTGGTCGCTCTTGCTGTGACAGGACGTGCAGTCGGTGAGCCCATCGTGGCTGAAATGCACATCATACCAGTCGGTCGTAGTGTGGCATTTCAGACAATCGTTCTGCCAGTGAATAGTGGGCGTCTGGTGGCATTGCAGACAGTCGCTCGCGCCCGCGTGATCGAACGCAATCGTCGTCCAATCCTCGGTGGTGTGACAGGCGGAGCATTGCCCTGGGTAGTGTTCGACAGGCGTATCTTCGGTGTGGCAGTCGACGCAGTCCGTAACCCCGCTGTGACTGAACGCAACCGGCTTCCATTGAGTCGTGGTGTGGCAGGAGGCGCAGGCATAGCCAGTGTAGTGTGCGACAGGCGTCTCTTCCGTGTGACACGACGCACAATCGATGAAGCCAGTATGGTCGAACCAGGCATCTTCCCA
>JBJYXQ010000313.1:0-3522 GCA_046260035.1 Anaerolineae bacterium | reverse complement strand
GCCAGGTATTTGATGCTTGCGTCGGGTGGATCGTAGTGGGCGACCGGGCGATCCTTTGTGTGACAGGATTCGCATTCCGCGACAGCGAGATGGTCGAACTGATAGGGAGTCCAATCCTCAAGCGTGTGACAGTCCACGCACTCACCATCGAAGTGCGAAGCGTAGATACCGGAAACCGGTGCCTGGTGACAGTCGACGCATTCGCGGGCTGTACCCTTGTATTCGCCATCGGCGTGGCAAGACTCGCAAGCGACGTCGGCGTGTGCTCCCTCGAGGGAATAGTCACTGTGATCGATCTCTTTGTTTAGGAAGGGGATGATCTCTGCCGCCAGGGAGGGTGCGGGAGGCGTCAGCGCCACCAGTTCCTCGCGGGTGTCGGCTTTTTGTAGTTCGGCCAGACGCTCGCTCAGTGCCAGCACCGGTCCACTGTCATAGGTGGAAACCAATCCATCCACGATGACGTTGGCATGGACGAGCAGTTGATCAAGACGTGCATAGAGCGTTTCTTGATTTTCCGTCGGCACAGCATTGATGTCGCGAATGGCCTCATCGAGACTCTTTTGCACAGCAGTCGCGGCCTCGCCGATCGTGGTCTCACCTTGTGCGCGACCCAGGTCAGCCAGGCGACGATCCACCAGCTTTAGCGCGAAATCCGCACGGCGAGTTTCGTCGCGGCTGAAGCGCAACCGCCATGTTTCTGCCTGCACCTGCACGCCATAGAAGGGGCTGCTGTAGTCCAGTGGCCTTGTTTCGGCCAGGAAGAGCGTCCCCCCCAGTAGCCCTATTGCCAGTGCACCGATGACAACATTAGCTGCTAAGAATATGACCAGAAATTTCTTCATAACTTTTCCTCCTTCCATCGCCTATTGCGCCCTCGCTAATGCGAGGCGTTGGCCGCGCTGCGTGCAGCATCCGCTTCACCGGGTTCGCCGGTGGGATGGCACTCGCTACACTGCCCAGCGGCCAAGCTTTCGCTCGATTCAATGACATTCTCGGTGATGTGCGCGGTCTGCATATCGCCATCAGCGTGGCAGGTGTCACAGGCGTAGGTCGTGTAGTTCGCTACGTGACACGATGTACATTCCAATTGTCCCTCGTCGCCGTGATCAAGCATAAACGTGTGCTGCGTCAATTGTGCAGGACTCCAACCTTCGGAGGCGTGGCAGCGCACGCAGTCGGTACCGAAGTGCCCGGCGTGAATGTCCGGTTCTTCGTGGCAGCTTGCGCAGTCCCCCGACATACCGGCGAACACGCCCTCGGTGTGACAGTCCTCGCAGGTGAGTTCGCCGTGTTTGCCCTCGCGGACGAACACGGCTGCGTGGTCGAAATCGCGCATCCGGTCTACCCCATCGTGGCAGACGAGACATTCACCGCCAAAACGTTCACTGTGATCAGC
Source organism: Anaerolineae bacterium (assembly GCA_046260035.1). GTDB lineage: Bacteria > Chloroflexota > Anaerolineae > B4-G1 > SLSP01 > DSWT01. Next base: position 2,126 of record JBJYXQ010000313.1, on the reverse strand, counting down.
GGCATAGACCGCGTCGTACTCGAGGTGACACCCGGCACAATCGATATCCGTTGCCGAGAAACCTTCTTGCCCGTGGCAGTTCTTACAGGTTAGTGCATTGCCCTCAAAGTCCGTTTCGTGGTGTTCTAGGCTGAAGCCGGTGACGGCCAGGTGATCGAAGTTGACCATCGGGATGTTGGTAATTTCGGCGTCGCGGCCTTTGTGTTCTTGATGGCATGTCTGGCAACGATCCGTGCCCGGCAGCAAGCCGTGCAGCCCTTCGGTGTTTGCGCGTTGCTCGGCCACGTCGTGGTGGCACTCCTGGCAGCGGCTGGCCGTAAGGCAGTGGACTGGTTGATGGCAGTGCAAGCACTCGTTTTCAAACTCAGCGTGTGAATGAAAGCCATCGATCGCTTTTCCGCTTCCCTGTGTTGCCGATATGGGACCTGGGTTAAGGTAGGGGCCAAGGTATCCTTCGAAATGAAGATAGACCAGCGCACCCGTCACCAAGATACCGGCGACAAAGCTGATACGGAAAAATTTCGTGCGTATGAATTTCTTTAATAGTTGCATTAGCACAACCTCCGTATGACGGCTACGGTTTGCGGTCAACGAGAACACCATCAGGGAGCGTCGGCGTGGCGCTGGCACTCCAATACACGTTGCCCTCGCCCGCTTCCCCGGTCGGGTGGCACGTCACACAATCGGTGATCTCGGTGATATCGAGTTCGGCATGGATGGTTTCCATCTCCGCTTCGATGTGATCGTGACAGCCGTAGCAGGTGTGCTCGGAGTATGTGGTGGTGTGACAAGTTTCACAAGCCACTTTTCCTTCCCCACCGTGATCGAGCGCAAAGGTGTGGCGGTTCAATAACGCCGGTTTCCAGGATTCGAGGCCGTGACAGCGCGCGCAGTTCGAGCCGAAGCGGTCGGCGTGGACGGCCGGTTCTTCGTGACACGCGCGGCACTCGTGTGGATCGCCGCTCATCGTGTCGATCTGCACCAAATCGGCGCTGACCAGCACCGGCTCAGTGTATTCTGTCGTCTGTCCGGCAGCCATAGTGCTGACGATCTGCCAATCCGCCTCGCGGATCAGTGTGACCAGGCTTTCGACTTCGTACGTGGTCAAAACGCCGCCTTCGGACATATGCCAGGCAGCCATACCTGAGCCGTGCGAAGCACCGGCGATGGCGCTGTACAGCTTGCCCGCTTCAGCTTCGGCAAAGGCAGGATTGTTCAGCGCCGGCATCACGCCGAGACCTTGTCCCGACGTCCCGTGACAGGAGGCGCAGTCCTCGAGATAGAGCGCGGCGGCGTTGCGTATCCGCTGTTGGCTCAGGGCGGACTGTGCGGTTTCCATACGCGCCGATTCGCGTACCGCGTAGAACGGTACCAGAGCGATGATCATCAGCAATGCGATTAGGGCGAGAGCGTTATATGTCTTCATCTGTATTCTGCCTTTCACGCATACACCAGTTGATCTGGGCTGAAGTTCTGACGCTGGTGCAGGTGCGCCGTATCGACTTTGATCATGCCCTTGTCGATGCTCACGGCAAAAGTGTCCAATGAACGCGGCACCGGCGGCCCTTCGAAATTTCCGTTTGCGTCAAAGTGGGCGGCGTGACACGGGCAGAGGAAGCTGTTGGTCTCCGGAACCCACATCACCGTACAGCCCAGGTGCGGGCAGCGGCTGTGGACGGCAAGAAAGCCGCCGTCCTCCGAGCGAACCAGGAAGAAGCGCGCATCGCTGAACTCGGTGACGGTACCGGGTTGGAAGCTGTCCACCGTGCCCGCGGTGACGATGCCGCCATACTCCCCATCCTGGCTGCGGGATTTCAGATAGAGTAAGCTAACGCCGCCGACCTCCAACAAAGCCAGCGCTCCCAGGACGTTGAGACCCATTCCCAGGAAATCGCGGCGGGTCATTTTCCCTTTGCCGGGGAGTTTGCAGGTGGGGCCGGGTTGCTTGTGTTCTTCTTCGGGCTGTTCAAGGATTTCAGTATTCTCTTTGTCCATTGTTTTACCTCCAGTTAGAACGGCAATACCAGCGCCATATTGGGGCCGCGGAAGAACGCGCACGTGATGGTGAGGACGATAAAGCTCATCATCACAAAGGCAAACAGACCGGTCAGGCCCTCGCTGCGGTT
>JBJYXQ010000312.1:0-3327 GCA_046260035.1 Anaerolineae bacterium | reverse complement strand
ATGGTCGTCCACTCGCCGTTTGGCGGGCGCGTCAACGGCCCGTGGGGGCTGGCGCTGGCGAGCGCGCTGCGGGAACGCGCGGGCATCGAAATCGAGGTGGAGACCAATGACGACGGCATCCTGCTGCGCCTGCTGGAATCCGACGCCGAATTCCCGCTGGATGTCGTCACCGAGATGGGACCGGCGGAGGCCCGCGAGCGCATCCTGCGCGAACTGCCGGACTCGGCGGTGTTCGGCGCGCGCTTCCGCCAAAATTCGGCGCGCGCGCTGCTCCTGCCGGGCGTCGGGCGTGGCAAGCGCACGCCGTTCTGGCTCCAACGACTGCGCGCCAAAGAGCTGTACCAGGTCGTGCGCAAATTCGACGACTTCCCCATCATCGCCGAAACATACCGCGACTGCCTGCAAGACGTACTCGACCTGCCAAATCTTGAAGAAGTGCTGGGCGGCATCCAGCGGGGCGACATCAACGTGACCGTGATGGAGTCGCGCGCGCCCTCGCCCGTGGCGGAAAGCCTGATGTTCAACTTCATCAGCACACGCATGTACGAGTGGGACACGCCCAAAGCCGAACAGCAGTTGCAGCAGTTGACGGTCAACCGCGACCTGCTGCAAGACCTGCTCAAAGATGTGGCGCTGGACGAGTTGCTGCGTCCCGAAGCCATCGACGCCGTCCGCGGGCAACTGCAGCACACGCTGCCGACGGCATGGGCGCGCACCGAGGCAGAACTCGCCGTCCTGCTCCAGCAAATGGGCGATCTCTCACCTAGTGAAGTCGCGCAGCGCACGATGGTCGATCCCTCAAGCTGGATCGCGCACCTGACCGGTGAGGGCCGCGTGATCGGCATGGACATCCCGACCGCGACGAAGCCCGAATTCCGCTGGGTATTCGCGGAATATCAGGCAGAGTATGCTGACGCATTCCCCCCCTCGGTCCTCCCCGGTGGGGGGGAAGAAACCTCCCTCCCGATGGGGGGGATTGGGGGGGGGAGTGCCCGCCGTCGCATCCTCGAACGCTTCCTCAGTTACGCCGGACCAGTAACACTGGAAACCATCCGTGCGCGCTACGACTTTCCGCCGGACTGGCTGGAAGCAGAGCTCGATCGCTTAATTGAGAAACGGGAACTCGTTCACGGGCACTTCACGCCACAAGCCGAAGGGGTACCTACCCCAGAAGCAGAATTCGTGGACCGGCGCGCGCTGGAGCAGATTCACCGCCGCACCTTGAGCATCCTGCGGAAGGAAGTGCAGCCTGTGCCCTTCACCGCCTACGCCGACTTCCTGGCGCGCTGGCAGCAGCTTTCCCCCCCTCTGTCCCCCCCAATGGGGGGGATGAAAGGGGGGGAGTTAGTCAGGATCCTCCAACAACTGCGCGCCGTGCCCGTTGTGGGGCGCACCTGGGAGCGCGATGTGCTGCCGCTGCGTCTGCCTGACTATCACCCAGCCGACCTCGACGCGCTCTGCAATAGCGGTGAACTGGTGTGGGTTGGGTCCGGCGGGACGGATCCGCGCTATGGACGCGTGCGCTTTCTGTTCCGGGGTGAAGGCCACATCTACCTTGAATCGCCGGACACGAGTGAACTCGGTGAGCAGGCACAGATGGTCTACGACTTCCTCAAATCCGAGGGCGCGGTGTTCTTCAATGACATCGGAGAAGCTTTAGAATTAGAAGAGGCTGCCGTGGAATCCGCCCTCATCGAACTGGTGCTGGCGGGCCTGGCGACTAACGACAGCCTGGAAGCGATGCGCCAGATTATGCAGGAAGGGAAGTCACAACCGCAAACATCGAAGCCATACAGCTCACTCGAGGCCGATCTGGCCCGGAAACGTGCGGCATTGGGCCTCAATGTGCGCGCTGTGGGGCACAAGCCGGAGCGCGCGCGCTACAGGTCGGCGCGGCAACGCGTCCGCCAGCGGGTGGAGCAGCAAACGGCATCACCGCGCTGGGTGGGCCGTTGGACGCTCGTGCAGCGCTTCAGCGTGATGGGCAAGCCAATTTCAGTCGGCGAACGTACCGCCCGGCAAGCCCGGCAACTGCTCGCGCGCTACGGCGTCGTCACACACGAGTGCCTGGAGAACGAGACCGGATCGTGGGATTGGCACCTGATCTACCAGGAACTACAGCGGCAGGAGATGCGCGGCGAGGTGCGGCGCGGCTACTTCGTGCAGGGGCTGTCGGGGGCGCAGTTCGCGCTGCCGGTTGTAGTGGAGCAATTGCGCGCGCTCCGCGATGCGACAGACGATGCCGCCCCGGAAACCGGTGCGCCGGTCGTGCTCAATGCCTGCGACCCGGCCTGCCTCTACGGGCCAACCCGCGAGGATATGCCCGAAGCCCTCACCTTCACCCGCGTCGCCTCGACGTGGCTGGTGCAGGTGCGCGGGCTGCCGGTCCTCGTCGCCGCGAATACCGGCACCGCTCTCACCGTCGCGCCCGGCGTAGATGACGGGACACTGCAACGCGCGCTCGAGGCGTTGTTCAGCCACCTCACCACCTTTAAAACACGCATCATCATTGAGACCTGGAACGATGAGCCGGTGTTAGAGAGCGCGGGGGCAAGTTTGATCGAGGCAGTGGGTGGGTACCGGTACTATCCGGGCATGGCATGGGAGCAAAAGGGTTGAAGGGAGGATAGATGAAACCCACGATTGATGATACGAAATTCGGCTCGATCACCATCGAAGGCGAGAAAATCCGGCACGATGTGCTGATCCGGCTCAACGGCGACGTGGAAAAACGCAAGAAAAAGCTCTCCAAAGCGCTCTACGGCACATCGCACGTCATCTCATTGGACGAAGCTAAGCACATCTACCAAGATGGCGCAGAACATCTCATCGTCGGTACCGGTCAGAGTGGCTTGGTCACGCTCTCCGCAGAAGCGGGGGCATATTTTGAGCGAAAAGCGTGCCTCGTCGAGTTGCTACCTACACCCCAGGCCCTCGAGGCCTGGAATAGAGCGGAAGGCGCAGTGATCGGACTGTTTCATATCACGTGCTGAACAAAAACCGTAAAGCACCTGTTCGGCGTGGTATAATTCTCCCAATCAAGGCTAAATGTGGAGATACCAATTGCCGATGCAGCGTTGGATAAAACAGATCTGGTTTGTGCTGCTGTTGCTGCTTCAATGGGGACTATTAACCCTAGGCGGGCGATCTCTGTCTGCTACGATCGATGAACCCTCACATCTCACGGCAGGCTATGCCTTCCTGGCACGTGGAGCCTTGTGGACAGTTCCACAACGTGGGCATCCTCTGTTAATCGACGCCTTGGAAGCGTTGCCCTTCTATTTAGGCCATCCGAATATCCCCATAGAGACCCTGCCCGGTTGGGAA
>JBJYXQ010000311.1:0-8535 GCA_046260035.1 Anaerolineae bacterium | reverse complement strand
ACGTTTTCCTCGTTGCAGCGCCAGGTCAGGCGCTCCCAGGGCCATTCTGTGAATCCCCAGGTAAGAATTGCGCGCAGAACCTGTGGTCCCAAGCCCTTATGAGCGGCATCGGTGCGAATCCACATGCCGATTTCGGCGGCGCGATTGTCCAGCTCGCCCTCACGCAAATGAAAGCCGGAGCTACCCAACAATCGCTTGCCGTCAGGAGCGAAGATCCCCAACGTAAAATTAGTGGAAAGCAGATATTCACCGCGCCAACGGCGGACAGTCTGTTCGGCCTCTACATCTTCGGTGTGCGGTTTGGCCCACGGCATAAAGCGCTTCAGGTGATCGTAGGAGGCATTGACCGCTTCTGCCAGCAACGGGCCATCGCCCGGCAGATAGCCGCGAACCGTAAAATCGTCGGTAACGTACCATTCCGGTGCGAAGAATGGTTTTGTGCTCATGATAGCCTTTCCAACATCCTCACAACAAGTAAGGTTAGCCAGCGCGAAGGAGCACGCTTTTGGCCAAAATCCCATCCTCTCCACGCCATCCAGATCGATTCGGGCTTGAAGCGATGATCCGCGTCAGCCTTTTCCACCACCAGTGTCGCCATCTCCCGCAAGCGCGGATCATCGCGCAGCCACGGGAAATGCGTAAGTACGTCGAGAACGTGCAGGATATCATACCAAATCAGCGGCGCCTTGAGATTGGCGAAGTGCGTGCCCATCGCAAAGAGATAGGGCCGCCGCTCCTTGCGCTGCACCCACAACGTAAGCGCTGCTTCGGCGCCGGTGTGAGATGCTGTAGAATCTTGCCATGCAGGAAGCTCCGCCAGCATTTTGAGCATAAGTAGATTGGCATAAGGGCATGGATCACTAGCTCGCCCAGGGCCGCGAAACTTACCCACTTCTGGCGCAGCTGCGCAAGGCCATCCAGAGTCGCGGACCAACCCGGCCAAATATTCTACCGCCGCCTGCACCTGCGCGTCATCGCCCAGACCAAACTTGATCAACGCATAAAGCGCCAACGGCGCGTCGCACAACATCCAGTTATATTCATCCTCGCCGCTACCGCCGAAACGTGTGGAGATATTGGTCAAGACCTGAAACGGTCCCTGAGCGGATTGATGATCCAATACACGCTCGACAATGTCACTAACACCGGGATCACCCAGACGCAGCCCTACATCAGCAATAAACGCCAGTTTGTGCAACAAGTGCGTGGCGTCGTTGTGACGCTTCAACGGCGGGCCAGGCCATTCAGCGAGTTCGCCCAACAGCTCCTGAATCTGCAGATGCGCAATCATTGCCTGGCGGGCAGCCACAACCTGGGGATCATCTTCCGGTTGGCGCAGCAAATCTACCCGCGTGCGATATTCCACCCACGGTTCACCTGCCAAAAGCCAGCCAACGACCTCGCTCATTGTCATTTTTGATAATCACTTCCCATTGTGCAACACCCGCAACGCAGCAGGCCGGCGCTCCAAGTGGTAGGCGATGTACTGCTCCATCACCTGCTCTAGTTCTTTGGTAGTGCGTTCCGGCAAGATAAACTGCGTGATATCGTCGAAGTCACGCCGCTGCAGCGCCTGAAGCCACGAGAGCGCACTCGGCGAAAGCGGGCGCACCGTATGTTCGCGGGTGTCCGAACCGAAACACTCACAGCAAACCGCACCACCACGTTCCAGATCAAGGCCGTAAGGCCGTTGATCACCAGCACGCGGGCGCAGCGGCGCGTGGCAGAGATCGCCACCTCGCTCGCCTACACACGTGCCCCACTCCGGGCGAAAACCCGCCAACACCAACAATTGCTGTTCGTACCAACGAGTCAACAACATAGGATCTGTGCCGCGATCCAAGCGCGCGAAAACGTCATCGACAAGGACATACAAGTGCGGCTCAGCCTCACCTTCGAAAAAACGTATCGCCAACTCGGCAACGTAGCGCGCATACGTGCCCAGACGAAAATCCTCTTGAAGATGCGCGCGCACCTGCACAACCTCTGCCTGGCTAATGATATCCCACGATCCCGTGACCCGTGAAACCAAAACCTGTGTCTTGGCGAAAAGCTCCAAATGCCCAGCCTTGCGGGAGCGCGGCTTGCGGACGCCCTTCGCCAGCAAGTCTACGCTGCCTTCGGCGGTGAGCAGCTTCACAATACGATCCGCCTCGCCGTGGTCGCGGCGATTGAGGACAACACCTTCCAGACGGTAAAGCTTACCCTTGCTACTCATTCCGGCTCAAACGTGCAACGCCCAGCTTTGGCAAGCGATTCACCAAGAGTGTGAATAAACGGTGCGTCCAGCCAATCGGTTAGCGGCAAGGGATCAGCATCCGTGAGGTAGACCCACAGCCGTGAGCGCGTATAAGTCTGTTCACCTGTATCCTCAAAGAGACGCGCCTCGGGCCGAAAACCGGCGACGGATTCCAATTCTGCCTGCCACGCAAGCCGTTTGCCGAAGAATAACCACTGCCGCATACGCACGAGGCTTCCGCCGTCCAGGGTGCGCTCCAGTTCCCCACGTTCAGCGAGCGGCATTGTCAGGGCGAGAAAGACAACGACGAACACAGTCAACGCCATCATCACCCCAGCCAAATCCCAGCGCGGGGTAAAGGGCACAAGGACGAGGAACGTTGCGGCGCACAACCCACCAAGGAACAATCCCAGCACGATCCAAAGTGTTGAGGTTCTGGTTTCCCACACCACATGATTGTGGGCTTCTTCCACTATCGTCGCTTTCATCGTCTCCTCTCCTCGCCCGCCGGAGGGCGCGAACATCGAAAACACAGTATACCGCAGATCATGAAGTGGGCAATCGAATGGATTTCGGCTTGCCCAGTCACGATACCCGATTATACTCCAAGGACCATGCGAAAAACAACCTCAATAGGACCCAATGTTCACAAAATAACAAAGAAACTCGCTCTTCCGAAGCTCTCAAGACGACTTCGACTCTGGCAAAACAACCTCGATCTCTATGCCACACGCGGCGTCAAGCCGCAATACCGCAAGGGAATGCAGATCTTCTGGTGGTACGGGTTCCTCATCGCCACAGCGTCCGCCTTTGCCGACAGCTATATCACGCTCTATGCACTAGCCCTGGGCGCGTCGAGCCTGCAAATCGGCACATTGGCATCCACAGCGCGCATGCTGGAAATGCTGGCTCCCATCCCAGGCGCTCAATGGGCTGCGCGCCTGGGCCGCCGCAAGCCGGTCGTGGTGATCGCGTATGGGCTGGCACGCGTGGCTCTACTCGGCGCGCTCCTGGTTCCCCTCTTCCTGAGCGGACAAGCTGCGATTTTTGCCATCATCGCCTTCTTCGCGCTGCGAGCAGGACTCGGCAGTCTGGGCATGCCGGCGTGGACGGCGCTTGCTGGCGCCATCACGCCTCCGGAGCGCCGGGGCAGGTATTTCTCGTCGCGCAAGATGGTGATGGCGTTTGCGTCGATGCTATTTGTCCCGCTGGCGGGGCAGATCATCGAGTGGTTTGTCGTTCCGGTAGGCTACCAGGTCGTCTTCACGATTTCGATTGTCATCAGCGCCATAGCCTTGTTCACTTACGCGCAGATTCCGGAAACAGCCTCTGAAGTCTCAAAACAGAAGGGCGAAGGCATGCGAGCGTTCTTGAGCGCGCTCACCGGCAACCGGGAATTCCTGCTCTTCGCACTCACCACCATCGTCTGGAACTTCGCGTGGCAGTTTGGCGGGCCATACTTCAGCGTCTACCAGGTGAATGTCCTGCACACGACGCCGCGTGTGATGGGGCTCCTGGCGACCGCATCCGCTCTATCCCGCGTAATGGGCCAATTCTTTTGGGGGCGCATCGTAGATCGCCATGGCTCGCGCTGGACTCGCGCCATCTGTACCCTCATCATCCCTGTGCTGCCGTTCCTTTGGTTACCGATGACCCAATCCTGGCACGCGATTTTTGTCAACATTCCAAGTGCCTTTCTGTGGGCCGGCTATCAACTGTCGAACTTCAATCTGCTGCTAGAACTACCCGAAGCGAAAAAGCAAACCCAGGCCGTCGCTGCCTACACCACCCTCATCGGCCTGGCGAACATCGCCGGTCCACTCGTGGGCGGGCAAGTGTTGGATAGCCTTGGGTATGCCTGGAACTTTTCTATTTCCGGTTTCGGACGGTTGATCGGTGCGCTCCTCTTCATTCTGGCGCTCAAGCCATTTGGGAAGAAAGTGACCGCCAAAACTTAACCGCCGTCACCGCCCAATACAGATTTTCAGAAGCGATTGCGCGATTCACCTCGCGCGTGCGTTTTCGCTGGATATGGTGTAGAATAAGAAAGACTCGATCCGAAAATCGCACCTGCGAGCTTCTCTGGAGCATCGCCGTTGAATTCTCAGATAGGTTCTAAGCAAGCAAAGGAGACGATACTATGCCAACAATAAAACTCGGGATTGTCGGGGCAGGATTTGTGGCGAATTTCCACACGCGGGCCATCAAGCAAGTGCGCACTATGGAGATCGCCGGGATTACGGCACTCAAGGGCGCGGAGGCCCTTTCGGCAACGGTGCAGAAGTACGCGTTAGGCGCGGGGACGGTCTACCCTAATATAGCAGAGATGGCAAAGCATGTAGATGCCATCGCCGTCTATGTCCCCAACTTCGCGCGCGTCGAGACGGTTGAGCAAATTGTGGATGCGGTAAAGGCGGGGGCAACGCTCAAGGGCGTCATTTGCGAGAAGCCACTCGGCCGCAACGTAAAAGAGGCGCGACGGCTCGTTGAGCTAGCTGACAAGGCAGGGCTGAAAACCGCCTACTTCGAGAACCAAATCTTCATGAAACCCATCCAGGCGCAGCTTGAACAACTTGCCCCGCTACAAAAGACAATGGGGCCACTCGCGTTGACGCGCTCATCCGAGGAGCACGGTGGGCCACATGAAGGCTGGTTCTGGGATCCAACCCGCCAGGGCGGCGGCGTGCTTTGCGATATGGGCTGCCACAGCATCGCCGTGGGCTGGTACGCGTTGACGCCGTTGGGCAAATCACCGACCTTCCTGGAGCCGGTTTCCATCAGCGCGGAAACAGCACTGTTGAAGTGGGGGCTGCCACAGTGGCGTGAGAAACTGCTCCACGAGCGCGGCGTCGATTACACGAAGACACCCGCTGAGGACTTCACGACTGGCGTCGTCACCTTCCGCAATCCGGAGACGGGCCAGCACGTCAAAGCGCAGTTCACCGACTCGTGGATGTTCGAAAAGCAAGGGTTGCGGCTTTTTATGGACGGTATGGGACCGGGCTATGCCTTCGAGGTGAACACGCTCTTGTCGTCGCTGCAAATATTCATCGGTGACGTAGCGGCTGAAGCCATCGCCGACGCAGAAACGGCACTGGAAAAAGCAACCGCCACGCGCGGCCTACTCGCCGTCCAACACAACGAGGCCGACCTCTACGGCTACACCGACGAAAACGAGGACGCCGCCGCCGCCTTCCTGGCGGGCAAAGACGGCTTCTTGCCGTGGAGCTACGGCCTGGAAATCACCAAACTGGTGATGGCTGGCTATATGTCTGCCGAACGTCAAAAAACCATCGATCTGACCGACCCCGCCATCCAGCAAGAGCTGGAAACCTACATTCCCCTCATCCAACAAGGCAGAGGCGCCGACATTTTACACGTGCTATAACGCTGCAACTCACGCAATGTCTATCTGAAAAACCTCACGCGATTGCGTGGGACAGGACTGTGCCAGAGAGGGCTGATGGAAATCGGGACGATCCAAAAGACGATTAAGCTCTTCAAAGAGACACTCGAAGGCCTGCATGCCGATATTGCGCTACTAAAGCTAGAGGGCCTGGCGATCATGGTTCACAAGGCCATGACCGTACAGGCCCGTTACTTCCACACACCGGAACACATTTTCTCGCTCTCCGATGCATCCAATCCGATTCAAGCACTCGCGGCTTTGTATCACGACATCGTCTACTACCAGGTCGATGAAGGCTTTATCCCGGAAATCCAGACGCTCATCAGCCCTTATGTGCGTGAAGATGATGGGCGACTATTCCTTACAGCGCACGTTGATCCTGCTGATGCCGCATTTTTCCGCACGTTGGAGGTTTTCGCCTTCGAACCCGGACAACGGCTCACCCCGCTTGGAGGGCAAAACGAATTTCTCAGCGCGCTAACGCTGAACAAAAGCCTCGAAGGCATCGTCAGTGCGCAGGACTTACTCAAGGCGACGGTTTGCATCGAGGCAACCATTCCCTTTCGTGGAATCAACGTACAGGGCGAAAGTCCGGCCGATGTGCTCGAACGTCGGCTTTCCACCATCAACGCGGATCACGACTATGGGATGTCTGCAGAAGAAATCGCACAAACCGTCGAAATGGCCGTCGCACTTTCCAACCGCGACGTGGCAAGCTTCGCGGAGAAAGATACAGCGCTCTTTTTGGACGGGACGTGGCTGCTATTGCCCGAGACAAATCCCTCGCTAAGGCTCAAGGGCATCTATACCATCCGGAATTATCGCCAGGCGTTGCAGAATATGGCCGGATTTTTGAATTTCCTCAATCCGGACGTGATTTTCAACCGCTATCGCGATACGCCGCCTCTGAAAACCTATACCGAGATGGTGGGATTGGCGCACCAGAATATCCAAACCGCGCTTGAGTATCTCAATATCAAACTGCTCACTGCCGCCATCCTTGAGGCACTAGCAGAATTGACCGGCGGCGATGCCCCAATGGCGCTCTTTATGGGCGATATCGATACCGTCGATACAGATTACGCACGTGTAGAGGATTTTCTGCCGCAATCCCTGTGTCCCACACCGGAGGAGGAAGCATCACCAATCTTCCGCTTATTGGCGTATGGTCGCGCCAGCGCAACGAGTTTCGATATGAGCAATTCGCCTTTATCGCTGTTCATCTATCGCCACTTAGGGATGGAGGACACCAAAAGCATGCTCAAACTTGCCGAGTCGATGTTCGATGAGCACCTAGATCCTGAAGCACTACTCGATCAACTACCCACCTCTCTCATCGTCCCCATTGTCACGGCTTGCGCAGTGATGGCGACCACACGTAGTGTTGCCCTGCGCCGCTATCTGGCGCACAAAATGCCTGTCGTTAAGTCCACCGTATAATTCACTAAATTAGGAGGTATGATGTCAACTGAACACACAAATCAGACTGTACCCACCACAAAGGGGGCGGCCACGAAGTGGGCCACTATCGTCACCCTCACTATCATCGGGATATTGTTCATCGTCGGCCTGAGCATACCGCAAGAATCGGAGGCTGGCACGGTCGCACGTCAATCGCTACTCTTTCAAAGCCCCATCGGTAATCCAGCGTTCACCATCGACAAAACAGCGGATAATACTACACCGCAACCTGGCGACATTGTGAATTACACCATCGCCTATGCCAACACCAACCTCGGATCGCAAGCGTTCAACGTGCGCCTATACGATTTCCTGCCAGCTGGCGTGCAATACATCACTGCGTCGCCTTTGCCCGTTTCCAGTAGTAACGGTACCCTGCTATTCACCGCGCCATCTGTCGGACCGATGACAGCGACCACAAACATCAATGTGCAGGTGCGCGTCCTACCGGGCTATGCCGGGCTCCTGAACCAGGCTTTGGTCACTGCTGACGGCGTAACTCCAACGACAGACTCACTGTTGATCACAACGCTACCGGCCACAAATCACTTAAGCTTGAGCAAGGAAGGTGACCTTGCTGTGTTAACCGGAGGCGAGATAGAATACACGTTGCATTGCCAGAACACCAGTAGCGTGACCTATCACAACGTTGAACTCCTCGATGTACTGCCTACCGGCGTGATGTTGGTGAACGCCACCATCCCGCCGACAGAGAACACACCCCCACTGCTTAAATGGGCGGTGGGGACCTTGGCGCCAGGCGCGTGGTGGGAAGTCACCCTTGTCACCGCCACGCCAGCCAACGTGGAAACGATTACGAACACAGCCTCACTATACGCACCCACGCACACATCTGTGCAAGCATTATGGGCTACCGAGGTCGTTAGTGAGGGTGTTATTCTGAGGGTGAATAAAACAGGCAGTGCCGACCCCGTCAGTCACGGCGACCCACTCATCTACACGTTGACTTACCAGAACATAGGCAACGCAGACGCCACCAGCATCGTCCTGACGGACACCCTGCCCACAGACGTCATCGCCGTGGGTGCTTATCCCTCACCAACAACTACCATTGGGCAACAATGGGTATGGGATGGAATTCCGCCATTAGGTCCGGGATTGACAGAGACCATCGTGATTACGACGACGGTTGGACCAAACGCTGAAGGAACGCTACACAACCACGTTACCATCAGCGCTCTAGGGGCCTGGGGCGACTCCGATGATCTCTACACATCGATCGGACAATATAATCTCTACTTGCCGTTGGTGATGCGGACATACGCGCCGTAGATAGCACAAGCTGCTACCCGGTCTGAAGATAGCAAGAAAAAGTTTTACCGCAGAGAGCTCTGAAGACGCAGAGAGCCTGTCTATCCGTCTCTCTGCGGTAATTGGACTCCATACCAAGAACCCATTTTTCTCA